>QIKC01000118.1 GCA_003232855.1 Verrucomicrobiales bacterium | reverse complement strand
ACCCACTCGCCCGGCGTCGCCGAGCGCTGGGAATCAAACGCCGACGGCTCCGAGTGGATTTTCCACCTGCGCGACGACGCCCGCTGGTCCAACGGCGACCCGGTCACCGCCAGCGACTTCGTCTACTCCTACCAACGCATCCTCTCCCCAGGACTCGCCGGCCCATACGCCAGCATGTTGCACCTGCTAAAAAACGGCAAAGCCTTCAACACCGGCGCGATCGATGACTTCTCCAAAGTCGGCGTCAAAGCCCCCGACCCGCACACCTTAATCTGCACGCTCGAAGAACCAGCACTCTACTTTCCCGACCTCCTCAAACACACCAGTTGGCTCCCAGTCCACCCTCCAACCATCGAAAAATTCGGCGGCATGAACGAGCAATTTTCCCTCTGGCAACGACCCGGAAACCACGTCGGCAACGGCCCCTTCCAACTCAAATCGTGGCGCATCCAAGGCAGCGTCGAAGTCGAACCCAACCCCCATTACTGGGATCGCGAGACCGTGCAACTCAAAGGCATCGTCTTCTACCCCATCGAAAACATCTTCACCGAAGAGCGCGCCTTCCGCGACGGCCTAGTTCACAAAACCTACGGCGTGCCGCCCGACCTCATCGGCTTCCACAAAAAAAACAACGCCTCCACCATCCACCTCGACCCCTACGCCGGCGTTTATTTCTACCGCATGAACGTCACCAAAGCACCGCTGGACAACAAATTCCTGCGCAAGGCGCTGTCCTGCGCCATCGACCGCGAACAGCTTGTAAAATACGTCGCCCTGGCCGGCGAACAACCAGCCTACGGCGTCGTGCCACCCACCGAAGGCGGCTACGTCCCGCCACACGGCGTCGGCTTCGACCTCGACAAAGCGAAACAATATCTCGCCCAAGCCGGCTACACCAGCGGCGCCGACGTGCCCGCATTCGAAATCATGATCAACACCTCCGAACAGCACAAAGCGATCGCCGCCGCCGTGCAGGACATGTGGAAAAAACACCTCGGCATCGACAAAGTCAGCATCGCCAACCAAGAATGGAAAGTCTACCAGTCCACGATTCGCGAGATGAGATACCAATGCGCGCGCTCCGGCTGGATCGGCGACTTCCTCGACCCCAGCACCTTCCTCACCATTTGGAAAACCGACGACGACAACAACCAGACCGGCTGGTCAAACGCCGATTACGACCGCCTACTAGCCGAGGCGCCCTACGAACCCAACCCCGCCGCACGCTTCGCCAAACTTCACAAAGCAGAAGCCATCTTGCTCGACGAACTGCCGATGGTGCCCCTCTACTGGTACACCCAAAAATACCTAATGGATCCCGCCGTGCGCAACTGGAACCCACTACTCCTCGACAACCGCTCCTACAAACACGTCTGGCTCGACCCCGCGAAATCCGCTAGCAAATAGATGAGCACACCCGCCTACATCCTCTCGCGCGTGGCGCAGTCGGTCTTCGCACTGTTCTGCATTATCACCATCACCTTCTTCCTCGTACGCCTCGCGCCGGGCGGCCCCTTCGACGACGACCGCGCCGTATCAGAACACACCAGAGCGCAGATGGACGCCTACTACGGCCTCGATAAACCGCTACCCCTGCAATACGTCAAATACCTCGGCAACTACATCCGCGGCGACCTCGGCCCCTCCTTCGGCAACAAAGGCTACACCGTCAACGAAGTGATCGCCCAATCGTGGCCCGTGTCCGTCACCATCGGCCTCGTCGGACTAGCCATCGCGCTGGGCATCGGCATCCCCATCGGCGTGTTCGCCGCCGCGCGACCAAACTCCAAAACCGACTACTTACTGATGTCGATCGCCACCCTCGGCATCTGCCTGCCCACCTTCGTCATCGGCCCACTGCTCGCCGCATTCCTCGGCCTCAAGCTCGGCTGGTTCGACGTCTTCGGCTGGGAGAACTCCAGCGCCTGGATGCTCGCCTCGCTCACCCTCGGACTCTACTACGCCGCCTACATCGCCCGCCTCACCCGCGGCAGCATGCTCGAACAACTCTCGCACGACTACGTGCGCACCGCGCGAGCGAAGGGAGTCTCACCAAACGCCACACTCTTCAAGCACGCCTTCCGCGGCGGCATCACTCCGGTAGTCGCCTACCTCGGGCCTGCCCTCGCCGGACTCATCGCCGGCTCCTTCGTCGTCGAATCCATCTTCGGTCTGCCCGGGCTCGGGCAGCACTTTATCAAAGCCGCCAAAAACCGCGACTACACGCTCATCCTCGGCACCGTCTCCGTCTTCGCCACCCTCATCCTCGCCATGAACCTGCTCGTCGACATCGTCCAGACCTGGCTCGACCCACGGCGCAAAATCAGCTCCTGACATGCCATCCTCCGCAGCTATCGAAACCGGCGTCGCCATCGAAAAAGGCTCATCCCTCGGCCGC
Source organism: Verrucomicrobiales bacterium (assembly GCA_003232855.1). Classification (GTDB taxonomy): domain Bacteria; phylum Verrucomicrobiota; class Verrucomicrobiia; order Verrucomicrobiales; family DEV007; genus SZUA-55. The sequence continues at coordinate 2,600 of QIKC01000118.1, read as the reverse complement.
GACGCCTGGGCGCGCCTAAAGAAGAACAAAATGGCCATGTTCGGCCTATGGTTCTTCGTCGCCATCACCAGCATCTGTTTCCTGCTGCCGCTGCTGCCATTTTTCCCCGACCCGAACGCCACCTTCCTAGAGCTCAAATCGCTCGGCGCCTTCGCCACCGCCACCGCCAAAGACGGCAGCACACAATTCTACCTCCTCGGCTCCGACAACCTCGGGCGCGACATCTTCGCACGCATCGTCCATGGCGGGCGCGTCTCGCTCACCGTCGGCTTCATCGCCACCGCCGTATCATTGCTCATCGGAGTCGCCTACGGCGCCACCGCCGGCTACCTCGGCGGACGAATAGACTCCGCCATGATGCGTCTAGTGGACATTCTCTACGCACTGCCCTTCATGATCATCGTCATCATTTTGACGACCTTTTTCGGCAACAGCCTACTCCTGCTCTTCGTCTGCATCGGCGCCGTCGAATGGCTCACCATGTCGCGCATCGTCCGCGGCCAAGTGCTCTCACTAAAGAACCAAGAATTCGTCGAAGCCGCTCGCTCGCTCGGCCTCTCCGACCGCGCCATCATCTTCCGCCACCTCATCCCCAACACCCTCGGCCCGGTCATCGTCTACACCACCCTAACAGTACCCGCAGTGATGCGCCTAGAAGCCATCCTCAGCTTCCTCGGACTCGGCGTACAACCACCCAACGCCTCCTGGGGCAGCCTCATCGCCGAAGGCGCCGACCGCATGATCTCCGATCCCGCGCTCCTCATTTTCCCCGCCATCGTCTTCGCCCTCACCCTCTTCGCCCTCAACTTCCTCGGCGACGGCCTCCGCGACGCCCTCGACGTCCGCGCCTCCAAAGACTAACTGCCCGCGAATGCACGCGAATATTTCTAATAAAAAAATAAAAAATAAAAAACCTCTCTTGGCAACAACCGCCCCGCACCCTCAACACCACCCAATTTTCCCATCCTAAATTCGCGAACATTCGCGTCCATTCGCGGGCAAAAATCATGTCTTTGTTAGCAGTCAACGGCCTCAAAACCTACTTCCACACCCGCAACGGCGTCGTGCGCGCAGTAGACGGCGTGTCGTTCTCCTTAGAAAAAGGCAAAACCGTCGGCATCGTCGGCGAATCCGGATCCGGCAAATCCGTCACCTGCTACTCCATGATGGGCCTAATCCCCATGCCGCCCGGCAAAATCGAAGCCGGCACCGCCACCTTCGACGGCATCGACCTGTTAAGCTGTGGCGAAAAAATCCTGCGCACCGTCCGCGGCAAACGCATCGGCATGATCTTCCAAGACCCGATGACCTCGCTCAACCCCTACATGCGGATCTCCACCCAAGTCGCCGAGCCACTGCGCCTGCACATGGGCATGAACAAATCCACCGCCCACCAACACGCCATCGAGGCGCTGCGCGAAGTCGGCATCCCCGACCCCGAAAAACGCATCGACAGCTACCCGCACGAATTCTCCGGCGGCATGCGTCAGCGCGTCATGATCGCCATGGCACTGATCACCAAACCCGAGATCCTCATCGCCGACGAGCCCACCACCGCGCTCGACGTCACCGTCCAAAAACAGATCCTCGAACTCATCAAAGAACGCCAACGACAGCTCGGCACCGCCGTCATTTTCATCACCCACGACCTCGCCGTCATCTCCGAAGTCTGCGACGAAGTAAACGTCATGTACGCCGGGCGCATCGTCGAGCGCGCCACCGCCGCCGAACTCTTCGCCAACCCCCTCCACGCCTACACCCGCTCCCTGCTCAAATCCATCCCCGCCACCCACGCCAAAGGCGAAGAACTCTACACCATCCCCGGCCTACCGCCCAACATCTCGCAGCCCATCCCCGGCTGCGCCTTCCGCCCACGCAACACCATCGGCAACCCCTCCCTCTGCCCCACCGACACCCGCCCGCAACTCAAAGAAATCCAACCCGACCACTGGGCACAAAACTGCCCAGGATGCCTCTCATAACAATAACACACTCAACACCTCTTCCCTTCCACATCGCCCCCAGCGGACTGCAAGTCCGCACTCCAAAATTCCCCTCAAAAATTCGCGATCATTCGCGTCCATTCGCGGGCAATCTCCCTCCCAAAAAATTCTGTTAATTCTGTTAATTCCGTCAAAAAAATCCCCGCATGGCCTACTTAGAACTCCAGCAGTTAAAGACCCATTTCCCTGTCACCAAAGGCGGTCTCTTCCGCAGAGTCACCGATACAATCAAAGCGGTAGATGGCGTTGATATCGATATCGAGAAAGGCGAGATCCTCGGCCTAGTCGGCGAATCCGGCTGCGGAAAATCGACCCTCTCGCGCACCGTCATGCAGCTCATCCCCTCCACTGGCGGCAGGGTAATTCCCAGCAGATGCGCGCCCGCCGCATCGACTTCCAAATGATTTTCCAAGACCCCTACGCCTCGCTCAACCCGAGGATGTCCGTCTTCTCCACCTTGGCCGAAGCCCTGCGCACCCGACGCCCCGAACTACAAGGCGCACCCCTAACCGCTGCGGTCGCCGCCCTGATGGAACGCGTCGGCCTCGACCGCCGCTTCATGAAAAAATACCCGCACGAATTCTCCGGCGGCCAGCG
>QIKC01000183.1 GCA_003232855.1 Verrucomicrobiales bacterium | reverse complement strand
TCGAGGATGCGGTTGCGGTTGAGGCTCGGCGCAGTCTCTTTCATGCGGATGGTGGAGCGGCCGGTGGTGAAGTCTTTGTTAGAGACTTGGGAGACGATGTCGGGGGAGGCGAGGGCGATGAGGCGAAACATCATGGAGTCGTTGAGCAGGGGGAACCATTCCTCGCGGAAGGTCTTGCGCATTTCGTCGCGCAGGACGGTGAGGGAGAGGATATTGCCGGTTTCGGGGAGGGAATGGAAGTAGGATTCGGCGAGGGCGAGTGTGTCGATTCCTTCGGCAGTGCGGAAAAACCCCTTCTTTTCGGAGCTGAGAATGATTTCGATCCAGGTGGTGCCGCCCATTTTTTGGTCGATGAATTCGAGCCCTTGGTAGACTTCGCTGCCGGGCCAGAAGTAACTGGTGAACTTGTTTTCGGCGCTGATGCGGCGGGCGCCGACGAGGGAAATGACGAGCACTAACAAACTTATGAATACTATTAGGCCGGGACGGGCGAGGGTAATTTTTTGGAAAAAGGCGACGAGGCTGCGCGCGGGTTGTGTTTTGTCGTCGTCCTTGAAGGTGACGGGCAAGCCGTGCAGGCGGCGCATGGCGGCGGGTATGAAGAGGAAGACGATGCAGAATCCGATGGCGATGCCGATCGCCATGAGTCGTCCAAAATCGCGGATGGGGATGATTTGGCTGGTGCCCAGCGCGGCGAAACCGGCGACGGTGGTGGCGCAGGAAAATAGGCAGGGGACGAAGATGGTGCGCAGGGCGGCGAGGGTGCTGTCGAGGCCGTCTTCGTGCGGGTGCAGGCGCCGCCGCTCGCGGTAGCGCTCGATGAAATAGACGTTGTAGGGCAGCATGAGCACGAATAGCAGCAGCGGCATGTTGGAGGTGACCAAGGCGATCGGCACGCCGTAGTAGGCCATGGCGCCGAGGGTGCCGACGGCGGGGAGCAGGCAGCAGGCGATGGGGATTAAGACGAAGCGGGCGCGGCGGTAGGCGATGAGAAAGGCGAGGCTGAAGAGCAGCAGCGAGACGGCGCCGAACACCAGCAGGTCGTGGCGCACGTTTTGGAAAAGGGTGATGTTGATGAAGGGGATGCCGGAGAGGTGCACCGGATTGGCGAGCTGTGTGGCCCATTTATCGGCGACGGCGCGCACGCCTTCGACCATGCGATGGCGGCGTTCGACCACGCCGGGCTCGAATTTGCCATCGACTTTTTCGAAGCTGAGATAGGCGAGGATGTTGATGCTGCGGCCGTCCTCTGAGATGAGATTACCGACGGCGAGCCCGTGTTCTAGCAATTCGGCGGCGGCCGCATCGAGGTCGACGCCATCATCACCTAACGATTTGATCGCTTGTTTGAAGAGCAGCAGGTTGGGTTTTTTTTCGGGACGTTGGCGTAGCAGCGGCACGTCGAACACTGACATGGTGGAACCGACCCAGGGCGCTGCGGCGAGGTCGGCGACGATTTGTCGCAACCGCTGCACGCCGGCCGGGGTGAACCAGTCGTCGGCGGTGACGCAGACGACGGCGTACTCGTCCCATCCCCAGTCCTCGCGGGTCTCGTAGTAGGTGCTCAGCCCGGGGTCGTCGGCCTCCATGAAGGCGTCGGTCTCGGCGTTGATCTGCAACTGCGGGATGTGCGCGGCGAAGAACGCGGTGCCGCCGAGCAGCAGCAGCAAGATCAGCCACCAGCCGCGGGCGATGATGTGGCGGAAGATTTTGATGCCGCAACTCTGACACGGAATCGGCGTCGCGTCGCGTGGGGATGGTGGGGCGGTTAGCCGTTGGCCACTTTTGCCAGTGCCTCGCGGAAACCCGCTTTTAGAACTTCCCCGCCGGCTTTCGGCAGGATGATTCTGGCGGCGGGGGAGAGGCGCACGAAGGTGAAGTGTTCTGCGGTTTCGCGGGTGCAGGCCCAACCGGCGGCGGCCAGCCAGGCGGCGGTTTTGCCGGCGGTATCGGGAACTGCGCCGGGTGGCGCTGTGACGATGGGCAGGGGCGCGGCGGGCTCGGGTGCGCGCAGCCAAGAGCGGTGGGCGTCGCGCAGGCGGGCGAGCGCGTCGGTGTTGGTCTCGGCTTGGGTGATGCAGCCGGGCATGTCTTCGACTTCGCCCCAGAACCCGCCTTCAGCGGCGGGGTGGATAGTCACTTTGATTTCGTCGTCAGGCATCGGCTCCGGGCGGCGCCGGGGTCGGGAAAATAGCGAAAATCGAGGGCCTTGCCACGAAGAAATTCGTGCAGATTTGGGTTTATTTGAGGAACAGCGGACGGATGCGTTCGTCGAGCAATTTGTCCCACGAGTAGTTGCGAATCACCTCCTTACGCGCGCGGTAGCCGGGGTCGTTATCCAAAGTGCGCGCCAGCCGGGCGGCTACGTCTTTGGGATCATCGTCGAGCCCGAACAGGTTGACGTTGTGTTTGAGGATCGACTGCATCGGTTCCAGGCGCGGGCAGAACACCGGCATGCGGAACACGCCGGCCTCCAGTAACGGCAGCCCGAAGCCCTCCTGGCGACTGGGCAGGAATAGCAGGTCGGCGGCGTTGTAGAGCCCGACCAGGTCGTCGTCGCTCACTGGAAAACTCTCGCTGACGAAGTGAAACGCGTCGCTGACCCCGAGCTCTACGACCAACGCTTTTAGTTCCTCGCCGTAATCGCGGGTCGCGGGATTGTGCGGATCTGGAGCGCCGGTGACTAGATAGATGGCCTTGTGCCCGGCGTGTATCAGCTCGGCCAGCACGCGGATGCCGAACTCGATGTTCTTGCGCCTCAGGATGCGGGTCGGTTGCAGCATGACGATGTCCTGATAGAGGATGCCATGGCGGCGGCAGAGAACCCGGACGTTTTCCGTCAAACGCAGCAGGCGGATGTGGCGCACTCCGTTGGGCACTATTGGGCAGGACGCGGTATCGACCCCCATCAGTTCGCAAAACTGTTCCTGCCGCGCGGCGGAGATGATCGCATGGGAAAAATTCTCGGGCGGTCGCGAGAGGGTGTCCCAAGGCGAGCGCCCGAGCTTGTCCCCGAGGTCGTAGTTCGGGTCGATCGCCGCCAAGTCGTGTACCCAACTGACAAATCGCGTCTCGCCCAGTCCCTGCGCCGCCAGTTCGGCGAGTGCGCAGGTGGCGGCCAAGTGAAAGTGCATGGTCATCATGTTGTGCACGAACACCACGTCACAGCCGGCCAGCTCGGCGGCGAATCGCGCCTTCAGCTCGGCCTTCAGCGCCTCGAAGGCGGGCGCGAGCTCCTCACTCGCGATCTGCTGCTGCGCCTCCTCGTTGCGCGGGTCGCCGGGGAGCAGTTCGGGGATCTCCACGATCTCGACTCCCTTCCGGCCGCTCTCGCCACGACCGGCGATGACCTTCACCTCATAGCCGTGCCTAGTGAACAGCGCCGCGTGCTGTTCCATGACGAATTCGACCCCGCCGACGACGGGCGGATAGGCGTAGTGAACGAGTGCAATCTTCATCGGTCACAGTCCAGCGCCGATTTGTCGTCATGGCGAGTTATTTCGGCGTCGGTTCGACGAGATCGGAGCGCGAGCCGACGTCGAAGCAGAAATTTTTGCGCAGAATGCGGGCTTGTTAGCCCAAACAGTGCCAGCCCAAACAGTGCCAGGTACTGTCACTATAAGTTCGGGGCTATCGCCCGAACCTATCTTTGGGGTTTGATTTAACTTTCCAAATAGGCTTTCGCTGTAACCCAATGAATTCTCCAGCAATCCTTAGCATAAGCCAAGTCGACTCTGGCGTGCCTTCGTGTCCTGACGCCTCGGATTCGGGGATTGCGCCCCATTCGCGCTCGTCGCATCCGCAAGACACTGTCTCTCCGTCTGGAACCGGAAATTTGCCGCCGCAATCTCGACAGAGGACGTGGAACGTATGGCATCGAACGCACTTTCCATATTTGTACATCAGCCATTCCGGCCCTGCTCCATCGATCTTATCGACAGACCAAAGTAGCGATTGATCGCCACAATCCGATCCTGATAGGCAGCAGTCAAACGCGTTCTCGAACTCGGAAACCAACCAATCATATTCCAAGAGCCTCACCCCAACCAATTTCTCGCCTCGGCGGATTGCAGACTTAGTGAAACCGCCTGACGATACGACTACGGCAGCAGATGCGCTGACATCTCGCAGCTTAGCTTCCGTGGCTTCAATAGTTTTGATACCAACCGGACGTCCATGTAGTTTTGCTTCCACGATAACCCGAGCTCTGGGAGTAGTCTCAGCGCGGTTTTCCAGTAAGACATCAATCTGCCGAGATCTGCCGCTTATCGTTCCACGAATCTTGGCGTTTGCAGTCACAGTCACATCCACGAAGTCGAATTCCTCGATCGCCCATGCTGAAACGCAGCGTTCATAGAGGTCGGATTTTCGAGTCTTTTTCATGACCTAACAGTGTTATTAGAGGACACGCATATCGATATGCGTTTAGATTTTCGGGGTTGGGTGATGACACTAGGAAAGCGGGCGCGCCCCGTGTTGTCAAGGGCTCTGGACGATTCCGACTGCCTGTCGGGGCTTGAAATTTTTATTTCAATTCAGAATTCAGGGGGTCAATTCAGGGGGTCTGTCCCCATGCAATAAAATACTTGCGCTCTCGCTCGCTGCGGCTAAGATTCTTCCATGCGCATGCCCCGCAGCTTTCTTCTCGGCGAGACCGGACAGGCCAATGTCTACCACGTCGTCACACGCACCGCTGCGCGCACGATCCTCTTCGGCGATGCCGAACGGGAAACCTTTCGCAAGATTCTCTTCAAGCAGTTGCGCTTTAGCGGCTTGCGCTGCCTGGCCTGGTGCCTGATGGGCAACCACATTCACTTGCTACTCGAAGTCCCAGACAAGGACGCAGCGCTGGCGGGCTGCTCGGACGATGAAATTCTCGCCCGGCTGGGCACTCT
>QIKC01000270.1 GCA_003232855.1 Verrucomicrobiales bacterium | reverse complement strand
TCGTAGGACTCGATAACACCCTCGACACCCGGCGCGTGCGCGTCACGCTGCAGTTTGGCTCGGTTCAATTCCTGCACGAAGTCGAGCTGCACCCGCTGCTGGCGCCGGTCGAGTTCGGGATTGGCGATGTTGGGAATTTTCAACGCCCCGCCATCGCGGCGCCGCCCAGCCCCACGCCTACCACCGAGACGTGCGCCCTGATAGATGGAGGGCAAGAAGGCGCTGCCAAAATGCTGCGCGTTCCCCGCCCCCGCGCCCAGCGCGACGAAACCGGGCAAGTTCGCATTCTCGGTTCCGAGCCCGTAGAGCGTCCAGGCGCCGAGCGAGGGCCGCACGAAGCGAAAACTACCAGTGTGCATCTGAGTCTGCGCCTGCGGATGGTTCGGCAGGTCGGTGTGCATGCCCCGGAGCAAACAGAGATCGTCGGCGTGCGCGGCGATGCCCGGCAGCAGTTCGGAGATCCACAAACCGCTCTTGCCTCGCTGGCTGAACTCCCATGGCGATCCCATGAGCTTGCGATTGCGATTGCGCCCGGCGCGGCTCGGCTTGCCATCGTCCTTCCGCAACTGCGGCTTGTAATCGAAAGTGTCCACGTGCGAGGGCGCCCCACGCATCGACAGAAAAATAACCCGCTTGGCGCGAGCGGGGAAATGGGGAGTCTTCGGCGACAACGGGTTCCGCCCGGCCTTAGCGCAAGCCTGCTCGTGCGCCATCGCGGCGAAGGCGAGATACCCGAAACCCGAAGAGATCGATTTGAGTGCGGTTCGTCGTTCCATAGTGATGTTAGTTCAAATATCTGAATTCGGCCGATGCGAACAACGACTGGCAAAACATCGCCAGCGCTAGAATCTGCACCTGCTCGCGACTCTTCCCCGCGCCTGCTGCGGCGATTTGAAAACGCTGGACGAACGCGCTCGAAGCAGCCAATTCAACCTCCCTCGCAGGCCGTCCAAAACAGAGAAAAAAGGCGTCGGCGAAACGTTCCCGCTCGGTATCGGCACCGGCCATCAAGCGTTTCGCCATGGCTCCGGCTTGGGCGATGACGAAGGAATTATTCATCAAATAGAGCGCCTGCCCGGGGACGTTCGTCTCCTCGCGAACACCGGTGACCAAGCTCGGGTCGGCGACGTCGAACAGCGCCAGCGCCTCCGGCAAGGCGTCGCGCACGACCGGCAGATACACCGAACGGTAGTCCGCAGGACGACTGAACAAAGCCGACGACACCCGTCGCCCGACCACCACATCACCGGCCGTCGCCACCATCGAGCCGACCGGGCGCCGCGTGTCGAGCTGGCCACTAGCGGCCAGCATCGCGTCGCGCAGAGATTCGGCATCCAGACGCCGTGGCGACATGCGCCAAAGCAGCTCGTTGTCAGCATCTACCCTGTAGGCCGTGGCGTCGAAAGCGGAGCCCATCCGGTAGCTGCGGGTATTCACCAGCTCCCGGATCAACCCCTTCAACGACCAACCGCCCCCGACCAGCCGCAGCGCTAAGTGGTCGAGCAGCGCGGGATGCGTCGGCCGCATGCCAGTGGCGCCAAAATTGTCCGGGGAAGAAACGATGCCGCGCCCGAACAAATGCCCCCAGACACGATTGACAACAACCCGCGCCGTCAGCGGGTTTCTCCCAGAAGCAATCCATTTGGCAAGTTCCAACCGTCCGCTAGAATCCGACCGCATCCGCGACGGCGAACCGCTCCGGGCGAACACCTGCGGGATACCGCGCGAAACTTTCTGTGCCGGCTTATCCAACTCACCCCGCACCAACACCGACGGCTCCACCGGCCGCTCGCGATCCTGCACCCCCATGGCCACCGTCTTGACAAAACCCTCCCCATCATAGCTCTCAAAACGGGATCGCAACTGCGCCAACGTCGTAACCAAACGCCTTACCGTCCGAGCCGCGTTCGCCTTCCCCCGGTCGCGACGGTTCTGCGCCCGCGCCTCGGCGAGCTGCGCCTCGACATCGCCGATGCGCTTCCGCATCTCCCCCAGCTCCTTCAACGAAACCCTGCCCAGAGACCTCCTCTCCGCCACCGGAAGCTCCAGAAGCTTACTCCCACGCCGGTTGGTGGCGACGGCGACCGTCCCGAAATAGGTCTTGGTGCTCTGAAAAATACCGACCAACGCGTAGTAATCCGCCGTCGGGATCGGGTCTGTCTTGTGGTCGTGACAACGCGCACAGGCAATCGTGAGACCGAGGAACGCTTGCGAGGTCGTATCGATCTGTTCGTCGGCCAGATCCAACGCGAACTGCCGCGGATCCCGCTCGTTGAGACCCTTCGTCCCGATCGCTAGAAAACCGGTGGCAATCAAATTCTGCTGCCAGTCAGCATCGGATTCGATCTCTAACAAATCGCCAGCGATCTGCTCCATAATGAAACGATCGTAGGGCTTGTCCGCATTAAACGAATCGATGACGTAATCACGGTAGCGCCACGCGTGCGGAAAAGTCATATTCACGTCCCTACCGCTCGATTCCGCATAGCGCGCCACGTCCAACCAGTGCCGCCCCCAGCGCTCGCCATAACGCTCACTGGCCAGCAACTCGTCAACCTTCTCCCGGTAGGCACGGTCGGGATCCACCTTCCACTCCCCAGCGTAGCGAATGATTTCCTCCGGCGACGGCGGCATCCCGATCAAATCGAAATAGAGCCGCCGCAACAGAGTCTCGGGCTCGGCATCAGCAGCCGGATGCAGTCCGAGCGCCTCGAGTTTTGCGAGCACGAACCGATCGACATCCGACTCCGCCCAGCCCGCATCCGCCACCACCGGCGGCGCCGTTTTGACCGGCTCCTCAAACGACCAAAAACCCCTTCCCGCCTCGATGTCGATCGCCGACGCCACCACCCGCTTCTCCGCCACCCGCGGATCTGGAGCGCCCATCTCGATCCATCTTTTCAAATCCGCCACCACCGCCGGCGGCAGCCTTTTCTTCGGCGGCATCTGGTAATCCTCATCGCCCCAGTTGACCGCCGTCCACAGCAGACTCTCGCCCAAATCACCGGGAACGACCGCCGGCCCGCTATCGCCGCCGTGGCGACTGCCGACGCGACTGTCCAGCCTCAGCCCGCCCTTGATCTTCTCATCCGCCGAGTGGCATTGATAACAATGCGCGACCAAAGCCGGGCGGATCTTCGCCTCGAAAAATTTCAGCCCATCAGCGTTCGCCACCTCCACTGCGGAAGCCGCAGCGGCGACCAATAACCCACCTGCCAGAGAGGTGGCCAGGCAAAGGGGAAGTTTCATCAGCGGCAAAAAAATCGGCGTCCTACTCTTTGACCGGCGGCCGTTTGGGTTTGTCAGTGCCCCCCTGCCCCGCGTCGCGATCGGGTCGCTTGCCCCTCCCAGAACGCTTGCGAAAAGCCTCGCGCATCGCCGCCTGCTCCGCCTTGTCGATAAAGCCATCACCATCCTTATCCAAACGCTGAAAGCGCTTAGCCATCCGTTCCGGCGCCTCGTCCTTACTGATTTTTCCGTCGCCATCAGCGTCGATCCGCGCCAGCAGCGCCCCGTCAAAACGCCCCCGCTTCGGGCGTGCATTGCCGCCACGCTTCTTCCCCGCCGCCAATTCCTGCGCCGAGACCTCGCCATCCCGGTCGCGATCCAGACGCCGCAACACGACCACTGCCATGTCGATCTCTCCTCTCCCTGCAATGCGCCATCGCCATTGCGATCGAACATCGCCAACGGCAGGCTCGCCCCCTGCCCCAATCCACTCCATGTCATCGCCAAGAAAACCCCAGCCACTAATCCCCATCTGTTCCGTCCTATCGTGTTCGTCATCATTTTTTTCGTTGGTTGAATCATCCCGTGGTGGGCATTCCTCGATCTACGCAGAAAATCTAGCCCCGATAGATTACAGCAGGATGACGCCACAGAAAAAAATTCACTATTGCCCTACGGCCCTTCAAAGGGTCTGTCCTCATGAGGGAAACCTCCAAATTCACGGTGTTCGTAGAGTCAGATGCTTCCGTTTCATCGCCACCGTCCTGAAAGTGTCCCCTGAATCGTTAAAACAGATTGCTGGTTTAACCGGCGGGGTCTGACTGAGGGGCGCCGTGGCAGATGCGGACAATCATGAAGCCGGTGGCGACGCGCATTAGCGTGTCCCACCATAGGTTGTTCTCGTGTAGGTAGCGGATCTGAATTCCACGAAATTCTCCAACCAGTAGACCCTGGTGGGCGGCCTCTAGGGTGAATGCGACAGTGTCGTTAACATGCTCGCGCGGACCGTGTTTGGGGATGATCTCGACTATTTGTGTCAATGCCGTAAGGTCGCGGAATAGCGCATCGAGTTGCTCGCGGTCGAGAACGGATTGGGTGAGATCGGGGAGTTCGATGCCGGGTTGGCTCATGGCTTGGGATTACCCTTCGTGTCGGGCTCGGGAGTAGGGTCGGAAGCAGGTGGTGGTGGTGGATTGAGATCGATGGGGAAGCGCACGGGTTTGCGTAAGCGGAGAAGGTCGAAGTCGCGGCCTTCTTTGGCGGCGGAGATGGCGTGACATTGGGTGCAGTTCTGTCGCTCGGGGTGGCTGGTGGTGAGGGCGTTGACGCGACCGGATCCGTGGCAGCTGTAGCAGTTTTCGCGCATGCGGATGGTGTGAGGGATGACCGGGGGTGCTTCTGGGTAGGCGCGATCCCCGGCGGCGGCAATCGAGAGCCCCGCAAAGCGGGTCTCAATAGAGCCAAGTCCGAGTTTCCAGTCGGTGACGCCTTCCCCATGTCCGCTGCTAGCGACGTGGCATTGGGTGCAGTTCGACAGAAAGGTGTGGCTCATCCGTGCCGGGGTTCTGCCTGCGATGACTGGCTGGGGGCCGGTGGCGCTGTGACAATTCATGCAGGAGGAGGAGGAAATCTGGTCGATCGGGTGTGGAACCACTGGCGGCGCGCCATCGAAAGCGCGGAGTGATTCGCGGGCGAGGATGGCAGCGCGGCGTTCGTTTTTGGTCATGGCGGCGACCGGTAGATAGCTCTCGTCGGCAGTCGCCAGATCATTTAACGAGCTGCTCCAATTGGTGTTTGGGCGGAACGTGGCGGTGGCGAGATCGCCGTAGCCGATGGCGGTTGGAATTTTCCCTGACGGGGGCTGATTTTCCGCTGATGTGCTCTGCCGGTCGCGAAGGTCGCGGGTCTGATCGGAGAAGTTGCGCGTCTGACCCATGCCCATGAAGAAGCCGCTGATGACTGTTACTAATAGGATAGCCAACGCGATCGCCGTGGAGCGGCGGTGGGTATCAAAGTAGTTTTCGACGTCCTTGGGTAACATTTCCTATGGGGTCGGTGGCGGGGTGGTTTCCGCAGCCTTTTCGGGAGGAGCTTTGCGAATCGAGATGGCGCATTTTTTGTAATCGGGCTCTTTTGAGACTGGGCAGTAATCGTGAAGGGTAAGATCGTTGATGAGTAGTGTTTCATCGAAGAAGGGAACGAATACGCTGCCGCGCGGAGGGGTGCCGCGACCGCCGAACCAGACGGGGAGTTGAATTTCTCCGCGGCGCGACTTGAGCAGGGCGATGTCTCCGTTGGCGAGATTAAGTTCGCGTGCGTCTTTGGGATTCATCTCGACGTAGGTGTGTGGCATGGCGTCGCGCAGTTCCGGGATGCGCATGGTCATGGTTCCGGTGTGCCAGTGCTCGAGCACACGACCGGTACATAACCAGAATGGGTAGGTTTCGTCGGGCATCTCCGGCGGGGCTTCGTAGGGGCAGAACCAGATCTGCGCGCGGTCGTCCTTGGAGGTCGAATGGTAAAATTGGATCTCTTTTCCTTTCTCGACATAAGGGTCGTCGAATTCGGAAAAACGGAAGCGGGTCTCGCGCCAAGAACCGTCGGACTGCTGCACTACTGGCCAACGTAGTCCACGGGATTTTACTAGTTCGTCATAGGGGGCGACATCTTTGTTCTTCCAAGTTGTCATACCGCGATATTCCTCGTAGAGCGCTCGGTCGATGTTGAATTCGTCGTTGTAGTATTTGTCCCAATTCCACACCGGGTATGGTTTTCCGTCGGGGGTTTCGAGGTGGAAGAGGAAGCGCCCGCTTTTGTCCTGCATGCCTTCGACACCCATATCGTAGAGTTTTCGAGCGATGGCGATGGTCATCCAGGCGTCGTCGCGGGCGTCGCCGGGTGGTTCGACCATTTTGAACCACTGTTGCGTACGGCGCTCGGAATTTCCGAAGATGCCATTTTTCTCGACCCACAGTGATGCGGGCAAGACGAGGTCGGCGAGTTCGGTGGTGGCGGTGGGATAGATTTCGGAAACGACGAGAAATTTGTCGTCGAGGCCTTCCTTCGCTTTGTAGAGTTTGTGCAAGTTCGGTAGTGATTGCCCAGGGTTGGTGACTTGAACAAATAGGGTATCGATGTCGCCGCCCTCAGCGGTTGGGGTGCAGAATTTGTCCCACATCGTGATGGTATGGTAGCCGGGTTTGGGGTTAATACGGCCGACAGGGAGGTTCCAATGGTTTTCACAGAAGCGCCGGTGTGGTTTTTCGGCGACGATGCGTCCGCCGGGAAGAGCGTGGCAAAGGGTACCGACTTCACGGGCGGTGCCGCAGGCGGAGGGCTGGCCGGTGAGGCTGGTGGGCGCATCACCGGGGGTGCCCCAGTGGCCGCTTAATAGATGGATGCCGTGTACTAGCCGATTGATCGCGGTGCCGCGGGTGTGCTGATTCATCCCCATGCACCACAGGCTGGTGATCTTTACGCCGCGAGTGCCGAAGAGCTTGCCGAGCATCTTTAATTGCGCGACCGGGACGCCGCTAATTTTTGCGGTGTATTCAGGGGTGTATTCGGCGACCGATTTTTTGTAGTCGTCGAAGCTGATCGGGCCGCCAAACAGGCTGGCGGGGTCGGGATCAGCGCGGAAGGCGCAAAATTTTTCGACAAAACGTTTGTCGTAAGTGTCGTTGGCGATCAGTTGCTGGGCGATGCAATTGGCGATGGCGAGGTCGGACTGGGGATTGAACTGGATGTAGTGATCTGCATGTTCGGTAGTGCGCGTGCGGCGAGTGCCGAGGTCAATAAGTTGTAATTTTTCGCCCTTTGAGCGGCGGTCAATCAAGCGCGAGAATAGTACTGGGTGCATCTCTGCGGGATTGTTGCCCCAAGTGATGACGACGTCGCAGGCGTCGAGGTCATCGTAGCAGCCCGCCGGTTCATCGACGCCGTAGGTGGAGATGAACCCGGTCACTGCGGAGGCCATGCACAGGCGAGCATTGGGTTCGATGTGGTTGTTCGACAGCCCCCCTTTCATCAGCTTCTGGGCGACATAACCTTCGGCGACCGTCCACTGGCCACTACCGTAGAAGGCAAAACCTTTCGGGTTCTTGGCAATGCGCTCGGCAATCACGGTGATCGCGCTGTCCCAGGAAATAGGCACTAATTTTCCATCGCGACGGATCAGCGGCTGGGTGAGGCGGTCTTCGCCGTAGAGGATGCCGCCGACGTGGTAGCCCTTTACGCAGAGCAGCCCTTTGTTGACCTCGGCTTTCTCGTCGCCGGCTATTGCGACGATTTTGCCAGCTTCGACGCCGACTTTGACATGGCAGCCGGTGCCACAGAAGCGGCAGGGTGCTTTGTTCCAGACGATCCCGGTCATTTTTGGTTGGGGGAGTGCGCTGGCGCTGCCGAAGGCGCGTTGATGCACGGCAGCGATGGCTGCGGCCATGGCGCTGGAACGGAGGAACTGGCGACGGTCTATCGTGTTGCTCATGGCGATGGGAGTGTGGAGGAGATTGGTGGTTGTGGTGCGGGGGCATCTGGGGGATCGGGATCGAAGCCGACATAAACAACGTCGAGGTAATCGACACCGGCGAGAGACTCTATCCAGCCGTGCAGGTCACGGCTGCGGCTGGGGCTCGGCGTATCCATTACTGCGGCCATGTAGCGACCATCAACTCTGCCGAGAACGATTTCGTGTTGTGAGGACATCTCGGTGATCGCGTTCGACGCGAGCGCTTCATCTGCGGCTAGGGTGATGGTTAATCCGGCGACGGGCATGGGCGTTTAAAGGTTATTTCTGGGAAGAGATGGTCTCGGCGAGCATTGATTTTTCGCTTACTTCGCCGGTGAATACCGGGATCGAAATTTTCAGTAGGACGGTGTAAATCATCAGCCCGAATGCCCAGACGCTGGCGGTGATTTGCCATTCGACGGGGCTCGGGGTGTATTCGATGAATTCGTGAAGGGTGGAGGGGATGAAGCCGGGGATGATTAGCCCCATGCCTTTCTCGATCCAGATGCCGGCGAAGGCTAGAACGCAGGCGAGGGTCAGCCATTTGGAGCGCTGGTAGATTTTCGGGGTCAACAGTAACCCGGTAGCGATCACGGTGCAGGCCACCGATGACCAGATCCACGGCACGAGTGCATTGTGCTCCCCGTGGCCGAAATAGAGGTAGCGCGCCGCAGTCGCGTGCGCGCCGCCAGTGTAGAATGCGGTGAATATCTCCGACGCCAGCATTAGGATATTGATCAGGATCGTGATACGCATGATCTGCACCAAGGTGCGTATCGCGCCTTCGCCGATTTTCATTTTGCTCTCGCGGCGGATAATCAGCAACGCGACGATGATGAATGCT
>QIKC01000368.1 GCA_003232855.1 Verrucomicrobiales bacterium | reverse complement strand
CCGCCACTGGCAAACATGCCGATACCGCCACCCTGCTGCGGGAGAAAACACCATAGGGCGAACGACGCCATGCATAGCGTGGCGAGGGTGATAAAGACGACGTGGAATTTTCTGAGGGACATGCTATCGGCTGACCAGTGGATCGTAGAGGGCGAGGACAGTGAGGAACATCATGCCGATGGCGAAGAACACCGTGTAGGCCAAAATTTGGTAAATCAACGGCCTCTCGGCATTGAGGTGCATGAAGATCAGCGCAACCAACGCCGCCTTAAACGCGGCGAGCCCCAGGCCGACGGTGATACTGTGGGTAATCTCGGCAACGATCACGGTGAGCGCGGTGCAGATGAGCAAGACGGCGCCCACTTTCCAGTAGGTCCTCATGTGTTTATGGATTTCTTCGGGCGTATCGGCCATCTTATTCAATGATCAATTTTCAATTATCGGAAATCAGCAGGCTGATTCCTAAAAAATTCTGTTAATTCTGTTAATTCTGTCTAAAAAATTCGTCCGTTAAGGCTACATCAGGTAGAGAATAGGGAAGAGGAAGATCCAGACCAAGTCGACGAAGTGCCAGAACAGGCCGGCGACTTCGACACGGTTGGTGAGGTGCTCGGGGTCTTTCTCCCAGAGTTTCTTGCTCATGAAGCCGAAGTAGAACAGCACGCAGGCACCGATGAGGACGTGCAGACCGTGCAGACCGGTGATGAGGAAATAGAGGGCGTAGTAGGTATTCCACTTCGGGGTGAAGTTCGAGTAGAGGCGCGCGTCCTCCCACGGTACGACGATGGAGGTGTAGTGGTGTCCTTCGCCATGCTCCAGAGGCTGGCTGAGCATGTCGTCGAATGAGGCTTCCTCGCCTTCCGCGGCCTTCTGCGCAACGTGGTCGCGGTGCTCCATGAATTGCTTCTTCGTCTCCTCCGCATGGGAGATATACTTCCACACCAGAGATCCCTCGGCGGTTTCGGAGTCGGTGGCGCGTAGGTCGATGAGGTCGAGCGACTTCATTGTTACGCCCGGGGTCTGCGCGGAGATGGTGCCCTTGAGCAACGATTGGTCGCGGAACTTGGCGGCGTCGGGCAACTGCAAACGCAGTTTTTTGCGCGGCATCTGGATGGCGAAGGGCTCCGATGCGACGAAGCTCACCAGCTTGACGCTCATAGCGGGAAACCATTTCTTTCCGTCGGCATCAGCCTTCTCTCTCAATTTGGCATTGATGTCGTCGGCAATTTTGGCGACTGAGCGCACCGAAAGTTCCACCGGGTCGCCGCTCGGCTCGCCGTTCACCAGCAGTTGGAAAGTCGGTTTCGATCCGTCGGTGATGGTGTTCAGGAATTCGCCATTGAAGCGCGCCACATCGATATCGACGGAGGTGATGCCCTCGTAACGGATGGTGTCGTCGAGCCCGTGCCCGGTGACGATGGAGTTGTCGGCGAGTTTGATGCCGTAGTGATCGAACTTCGCTTTGTATTCGAAGCTCTTGATGACGAGGAAGGCGAGCGCACAGGCGACCACGGCGCCCATCCACATTTGGAATTTTTTGTAGTCGCGCAGTTTGAGATGCAGCCAGGCGATCACCACGAACACTGAGGAAAGGATGAGAATGACCGTGTTGAGCGTGCCCATCCAGACGGTGAGTTCACCGTGCGGCCAGAAAAAGCGGCCAGAAAAAATCAGCCTCGCCCGCCGACCCGAGCCGGAGGAAAACGTAACTGGAGAACAGGCCGCCGAACAGCATGACCTCGGATGCGAGAAACAGCCAGATACCAATATCTTGGCGTTCCAGAGACCGGTGTCAGGCCGGGGTTTGACTTCGTATGGAATCTCCATTCTCCGCAGTGGGCTAGTAGGACTGAGTTTAGTTAAACAGAATGAACGGAATTAACAGAATTTCTCTGTGTCTATTGTCGCGACGCTACGCGGGCGACTTCCGTCTTGTGTATTAGCAATCAGTTGCATCTTCATCATTCTGTTGATTTTGTTAATTCTGTTTATTTTGTTAAAAATTTGTCGCGTCCGCTAATGTCCGCTCTGCTCGGTTTTGGCTGGCGGTTCTTCCTCGCCAAGGATCACCCCGTCATCACCGCGCTCGAACTGCGGAGTGAAGTCGGTGGAATGGCCACTGACGCTGTATTCGTAGGGGCCGCGGTAAGCGATCGGCTCTTCAGTGAAGTTGCCGTGCGGGGGACAGTTGGGGGCGAGCCACTCCATCGAGGTGGCTTTCCAAGGATTGTCGCCATCGGCGGCGCGGCCTTTGAAGATGCTCCAGAAGAAGTTGAAGATGAACGGCAACTGGGCAATCGCCAAGACCCAGACGAAGAAGGTCATGACACCGTTGAGGTGCAGCATGGTGATGGTTTCGCCGTCGTTGAAGATCTTGGAGAGCATTGAGCCTTCTTGGAAGAGCACGCGGCCGGTTATTTCTGTGTAGTTGGCGCCGCCGTCGTACCAGCGTCGGTGGAAACCGGCCATGCCTTGGACAAACATGGGCAGGAAGATGCCGTTCATGGCGATCAGCGACGGCCAGAAGTGCAGGTGGCCGAGCTTATTGCTCATCATGCGCCCGGTGGCTTTGGGGAACCAGTAATAGATGCCCGCAAAGAGGCCGAACATGGTGCCCGGGGCGACGATGTAGTGGAAGTGGCCGATGACATAATAGGTGTCGTGCAGGTGCAGGTCGATGAGGTTGAAGGCCAGCGGCAGGCCGGTGAGGCCGCAGCATGGGCACGGTGAAGCGGATGGAGCCGCCCCAAAGCGAGATGAGCAGACAGGTCAGCAGGACAATCGACGGGATGGAAATAATGACGGTGGTGGTCTGGAAGAAGGTACTGACGACGTTGCCCATGCCGGTTAGGTACATGTGGTGCGCCCAGACGATGAAGGCGAGGAAGCCCAACACCATGACTGCGTAGACCATGGAGCGGTAGCCCCAGATCGGTTTGCGGATGTTGTTAGGGATGATCTCGCCGACGATGGCGATGGCGGGCAGGATGAGCACGTAGACCTCGGGGTGGGCGAGGAACCAGAACAGGTGCTGGTAGAGCAGCGGCGAACCGCCGCCGGAGGCCTCGAACATGCCGGCGTCGACGCTGCCCGCACCGGTGAAATTGAGGCCGGTGGGGATGAAGAAGCTGGAGCCGGTGAGGCGATCCATCACCTGCATGAGGGCGGCGACCTCCAGCGGCGGGAAGGCGAGCAAAAGCAGGAAGGCGGTGACCAGCATCGCCCAGACGAAGAACGGCAGTCGCATCCACGTCATGCCGCGGCAGCGCAGGTTGATGATGGTGGTGATGAAGTTGACGGCACCGAGCAGCGACGAAGTAATGAGGAAGACCATGCCGAAGAGCCAGAAGGTCTGGCCGGTCCACCACAGGTTCGGTTCGTCAATTTGCGCGGTGGTGGCGAGAGGCGAATACATCGTCCAACCGGATTCAGCGGCACCGGAGGGCAGGAAGAAGCTGGCCAGCATGACGATGCCACCGATGAAATACACCCAGTAACTAGCCATGTTAAGACGCGGGAACGCCATGTCCGGGGCGCCGATCTGTAGCGGCGTGACGAAATTGCCGAAGGCACCGAAGGCGAGCGGCACGATGCCGAGGAATACCATGATGGTGCCGTGCATGGCGCCGAACATGTTGTAGAGATCGCCGGTGACGCGCCCCTCATCGTTGAGCCAGCTCTTGTTGAGGAAGAACTGCAGGAGACCCGGTAGCTCTTTGTCTGGGTGCGCGATGCTCCAACGCATCACCATCATCAGGTAGAAGCCGATGGCCAAGAAAATCAGCGCGGTGATCCCGTACTGGTAGCCGATGACCTTATGGTCGGTGGAGAACACCCACTTCTTCCACCACGGGAGTTCGTGGTGGTCATCGTGGTGATCGCCTTGGTGATCGGCGTCGGCTGTGCTTGCTGCGGCGGCCATTAATTAAATCGGTTCTCGAGGTTGGGTGGACTTAGTTTTCGGGTTCTGCGGCGGCGGGCGCCGCATCTTCTGCCGGCTCGGGGTTGAGCCATTCGGGTTGCTCGCCCGGCAGGTAAGAGTCGGCGGCAGCGAGGCTCGCCACGGTATTGATGTTTGCCTGGGCACCGTGCTTCTCACGCGCGGCGGCGACCATTTCTTTGGTGACGACGATATCGGTGACGCCACCGAATTTGTGCCTAACAAATGACATGACCTGAGCGATTTGTTTGTCGTTGAGGGAGCCTTTCTGCGGCGGCATCATCTGTGAGCCAAAGGATTTACCGTTGACGCTGATCGGGCCGGTCATGCCGTTGAGAATGATCTGGGCGAAACGTTCCGTGCCCTCTGTGACCCACTCGGCATCGACCAGCGGTGGAATCTGTCCCTGTCCGCCGCCGGTAACCTGATGGCAACCGTTGCAGGTCGCCTTGTAGACGGCTTCGCCACCGGCGAGGTACTTGTCGAGCTCGCTGAGTTCGGCGGCGGCGATTTCGATATCGGGGGGGTCTGGAACGTAGCCGTTGACGGTGGTGGAGGCGAAGTCGAAGCCACCGCTCTTGGCTCCGAGATAGCCGCCGCCGATCATCAGGGCGGCGGCGCAGGCGGCGACGAGCGATAGCGTGATCGGCTCGAGGCCGGTCTTCGGCTCTTGCTTCTCACGCCTCACGGAGCCGTGGTCGCGAACACTCGTCTTGTGCTCGTAGTCGTGGTTTTGGAGTTCGTCGCTCATCGGGGTACGCTGCGCACTAGCCTTTCTTTACATCCTCTCCAGCATCTTGGGAAGCGTCGATCGGAGTCGTCGCCGGTGGCAGCGGGGAATCTTTCTTGAGAGTCATCAGGTAGCTGACCAACGCCTTGGCGGTTTCGGAGGGCACCACTTCGTAACCTTCGCCGGGGTCGAATTCGCCGGAGAGCTCTAGGGCATCTGCGGAGCGCTGGCCGCGGATTTTGCGTTTGATGTAGAGGTGGCGGAAGGAGCCCATGGTGGAGAAACCGCGCACGGAGGTGGGCTCGTAGAGGTGGGCGTGATGCCAGGCTGCGTCGTGGCGGTATCCGGCGTTGCTGAGATCTGGGCCGATACGTTGCACGCCGAGGTAGGCAAAGCGCTCGCCGGCGTAGTCGCCGGGCACGGTCTCGCGGGTGCGGACGGGAGCTTCGATGGTGCCTTCTTTGCCAAAGCCGGGGCGCCACGATTCGAGTCCGAGGTAGGTGGGGCGAATCATCTGCGTGTGGCAGGAGGCGCAGCCCTCTGCGGCGTAGATTTCTTGGCCGCGACGGAAGGCGTTCGGGGTGCCGGGAGGAAAGCTTTGGGAGGTGCCCAGATCCTGATTCACCCATGTTTCGGGGGCGACCGCCTTGGCCATCTTCACGTGCGGAATGACGATGAGACAGAGCCACGGCACGAAGAACGTGGCGGCGAGGCAGAGGACGAATTGGCGAAGGGAATTCATGGTTCGGTGGTTCGCTTTACCCGGTGTGATCTGCGTGGCCGATCATGGCGGGTTGCTCACTTTTGCGCCCGAGGCGAAACACCATCAGGCTCAGGTGATAGAGGAACATCACGTTGGAAGCGATGATGAAGACCCAAGCGACCGAGGCGCCGATGGCGTACGGGCGGCCGGCGCTGATCGCATTTTCCAGCGGCACGTCGAACTGCGCGTAGGCGTGTGACTGCCAGAGGCCGCCGAGGAAGTGTACCGCAACGAGGGAGATCATGCCGTAGGTGGAGAACCAAAAGTGAAAGCGGATGCGGCGCCCGCTCACCCACTCGCAACCCACCAAGCGGGGAACGATGAAGTAAATGGCACCGAACATGCACATGGAGAAGAAGCCGTAAACGGCGAGCAATTGAAAGGCCATGGTGGTCTGGCTGAGTTGAGTAAGGGCACCGAGCGGGTAGAAGGCGTTGAGTGCCGAGAAGACGCAATAGAAGGTGAAGGCGGCGGCGCCGACGGCGGTGAAGCGCATGGTGGGGCTGCTCTCGATGAGTTTGTGTTGGCCGCGCAGGGTCATGTGGTGGTTAACCGCGATGGCGCACACCGGGATGATGGCGAAGATCACTGCGGCACCGGAAACGGCGGGCATCCAGGCGGGCAGCGGGCCGCCCATGAATTTCTGGATGCCGGTCCAGCCGCCGACGATGGCCAGCCCCCAGAAACCGAGCGTGCTGAGGTAGGAGGAATATATCGGGCGACCGAGGATCTTCGGGATGAAGTAGTAGGCCGAGGCCAGCGCCATCGGCGCCAGCACCAAATAGGTCATGGAGCCCAAGTACCAAGCACTGGTCGCGGCTTTGGCGATTGGCGAACCGGGCAGCACGTGGATGAAGACGTTGGCCGTCAGATAGATCCAAGGGAACCAAAGGCAGGCGCCGAGGATATAGAGCACGGAGATGTAAACCTCACCTGGCTTGCGACGTTGGAACAGGGTGAACAACCAAACGACCACCAGCGAGTAGGCGACGAAGAGGATGGGCCAGACGGCTTTGGGGAAAGCGAGCCACTCGATCGAGGTGCTGTGACCGGTGAAGATGCCGAGCACACCTAACAGCACACCAATATTCCAGAAATGGCCGGCGACGATGAGGGTGATGGGATTTTTGATTTCGGCGCGGCAGAGGCGAGCCATCAGCCAGATGCAGACACCGAGGCCGGCCTGGATCGCCCAGCCGTAGACTAGGGCGCCCATGAAGGCGGGATTCGAACGGCCGTACTGGAGAAAGTGCAGACAGGGGAAATCGAGGAAGCCGGGTGAGTGCAACTTCATCGACTGGATGAAGCCGAGCACGACGGAGACCGCCAGCCATGCGGCGGCGCTGGTGAAGAAGAAGAGCACGGGCAAGCGCACCGAGCGGTCGATGGCGGCGCGGTGCAGGACGTCTTCGTCAGCTGGGTTGTCTTCGGGCATTGGGTCAGGAGAATTCACTCTTCGTAGCGGCAGGTTAAGGAGTCACCTTCAAGGTGCCATACATCAACCGCCAGTGGCCGGGGAATGTGCAGATATAGGGGTAGTCGCCCGGCTCGGTGGGGGCGGTGAATTTGAGAATTTCGACACCCGCTGGGGCGATCAGTTTGGAGGAGACGAGAATGTCGTCGGATACCGGGATATACTCTTTCTTCATCGCCTCCGGGTCGATGAGCATGGCATCGGCGAGGGATCCCACTTTTTCCTTGGTGCCCGGCTTGAGGAGCAGGAAGTTGTGCTGCATGATGTCGGGATTGGTGATGGTTAGCACCACCTCGGCACCCGCTTTGACAGTGAGTTCGGTCTGCTTGAACTTCATGACGCCACCAGGGATCGCGTCCAGCTTCAGTTCGATTTGCTTGGACTTCATGACGCCGCTGGGCGGCTTCGCGGTATCGGCAGAACCACCTGCCGCGGCGGCTGTGGCGGCGGCGGCCTGCGCGGCCATCCAGTCGTCGAAAGCTTTGGTTCCCGGCGCCGGTTTTGCGGAGGCGGTTGGCTTCTTGGCGGCGAGCGCGGTGGCGGCAGCGGCGAGGTCGACCGGGGCGGCGGCGAGTTTTTCCGCCTGTGCTTTGATCGCCTTCTCACGGATGTCGTTACGTTGTTCGGCGCGGGCGGCGTAGACGGGGTCGGATGCACTACCGGTGGCTTTGGAAATGATCACCGCCACCAGCCCGAACACGGCGAAAGCGGCCAGTGCAGACCAGAAGGTGCAGAAGCGCTTGAGGGGT
>QIKC01000046.1 GCA_003232855.1 Verrucomicrobiales bacterium | reverse complement strand
GACAAGGGTTACGCGCGGGTTGTCGACATCGCTCACAATCTCGGCATCGCCCAGGCCAGCGTCACCGGCATGATCCAACGCATGGACGCAGAGGGACTGGTGGCCTACGAAAAATACCGCGGCGTCACGCTGACGGAAGCTGGCGAGTCAATCGCCCGCGCCATCGTGCGCCGCCACCAAAGCCTAGCCGACTTCTTCCAACTCTTCGGCCTCGAAGGCGCAGCGATCTACGACGACATCGAGGGCATGGAGCACCACATGGGCGCCCCGACCCTCGCCGCCATCCGCGCCCTGACCAGCGAGCTCAAACGCCAGCCCGCTATGCTAAAGCGAGTGCGCGCCAAAATGGAAGAAATCAGTGAACAGTGATCGGAGCATCCGTCCCCTCCCACTTAAAACTGAACACTTGAAACTTGAAACTCTGACCCCGTCAGGCATCCTCGGTATCGGCGTTTGTACGCTCGACATCCTCACAGTGGTCGAATCGTTTCCGGGTGGCGAGAACGTCGAAGAGGCGCAGCGCTCGGTGATGATGGGCGGCGGCCCGGTGGCCACCGCGCTCGCCGCCGCCGCCACCTTGGGCAGCCGGACGAGCATGCTCGACCGGCTCGGCACCGACTGCTGGCGCTCGCAACAAATCCTGCGCGAGCTGGAAGCCGCCGGGGTCGATACCACGCGGATCGCTCGACAAGCGGGCGCCGAGGCCTCGCTGGCTTCCGTCCTCGTTCGCCGCTCGGACGGCGCCCGCGCCGTTCGCTTCGTGCGCAGCACCGCCGCCGCGCTGAGGCCGGAAGAATTGGATGGCGATCACCTGCTAGAACACCGCTTCGTCCACTGCAACGGACGCCACCCGGCCGCCTGCCTAACCGCCGCAGCGCTCTGCCGCAGCTCCGAGGGTGCGACGAGGCTGTCCTTCGATGGCGGCGCCGGTCGCTACCGACCAGAATTACTGCCCGTACTGGCCGCGGCGGACATCGCCATCGTCGCCCACGACTTCGCCACACACGCCACTGGCGAGCCCCAGCCAGAGCGCGCCGCCGCCGAGCTAGCAACACTTTGTCCCCACGCCGAATTGATCGGGATCACCTGCGGCGCGAACGGAAGCTGGCTGTACCCGCGCGACGGCGACGCCTTCCACCAGCCCGCTTACCCAGTCGCCGAGGTGATCGATACCACTGGCTGTGGCGACGTTTACCACGGCGCCTTTCTGCACGCCCTCGACCATGGCGCGAACTACCGCGAAGCCGCACGCACCGCCAGCGCCGCCGGCGCACTCAACGCCACCGCCCTCGGCGGCCGCGGTGCCCTGCCCACGCGCGAGGCGCTGGCCGCATTTAGGGAAAATTGTTAGTGCTTAGAGCAAACAATCCAGCGGACTGCAAGTCCGCGATCCAACCCTAAACGCCCGGCAGCTTCGACGTGCTATCGCCATGCTGCGTGGCGTTCACGCCCATTTTTTCGAGCATCGTCAGATAAAGATTCGACAAGGGCACATCTCCCTTGAAATCGATATGCCGACCGGGCTGCAGTTTGCCTCCGCCACGGCCAGCCAACAAGATCGGTAAATCGTAGTGACTGTGACTGTTCGGATCCGCCATCCCACAACCATAGAGCACCATGGAGTTATCGAGCACGCTGCGCCCGTCGATATCCTTCGCCGCCTTCAACCTCGCTAGAAAATAACCTAACTGTTCAACATAAAATCGGTCGATCTTGGCGATTTTTTCCAACTTGTCCTTGTCATTGCCGTGATGGGAAACGCTGTGATGCCCCTCTGCCACGCCGATCTCGCGGAAGCTGCGGTTGTTGCCATCATGCGCCATCATGAAGGACGCCACCCGCGTGCTGTCCGTCTCGAAGGCCAGCGCCAAAAGGTCAAAATGTAACCGAATATGCTCCTTGTAGTCCCCCGGCACTCCGGCGGGCTTCGCCATGTCGTGCTGCGCTGCGGCGAACTTTTCGCTGTTCTCGATGCGCAGCTCAGTCGCGCGCACCGCACCCAGGTACTCGTCAAGTTTCTGCTGGTCGTTGCGCCCCAACTGCCGCTGCAGACGCTGCGCATCCTCCATCACGAAATCCAAAATGCTGCGCTGCTGCCGGGCACGACGCTGGCGCTCCTCCTTGTTCGCCCCACCGGGCCCCATTTTCCCGAATAGCCGTTCGAACACCAGTCGCGGATTGGCTTCGGGCGGCATGGGCACGCGCTCGTTTTTCCACGAAATGTTGAACTGGTAGGCGCAGCTGTAGCCCGAATCACAACGGCCACTACGCCGCGCCGCGTCGCAGCTCAACTCCAGCGACGGCAACCGAGTCAACCCACCAATCTGCTCTGCCGCCACCTGATCCACCGAAACCCCGAGATGAATATCCGCCCCGGCCGTCTTCTTGGCACGCACTCCGGTGAGGAAGGTGGCGCTCGCTCGCGCATGGTCACCGGCGCCATCGCGCCCCGCTGTCGCCTGCTGATGATCGAGGCCGGAAATCACCTGAATCTCAGATTTGAAATCCTGCAACGGCGCCAGCGTCGGCGAGAGCTTAAAATCACTCCCTATCCCCTCCGGTCGCCAACGCTGCATGTTCTTGCCGTTCGGCGAGTAAATGAACGCCATGCGCAACGGTGCGCTGATCCCGGATGCCGCCGCAGCTGCACCGGGGCGCATCGCCTCCAAGCTGGGCAGCGCAAGGCAGGCGCCCAAACCGCGAAGCACCCGTCGTCTCGAAATAGTCTGTTTGCTCATCGTCTGATGCCGAGACCTCACCATAACGCGGTGACATGCCTCAGCTACAAAGCAACGTCCGCTCGAGGCGAAATCTTACGGAAAGTTCCACGTTCGCCCGATCTGCGACCGCTAATCATAAGAGCGAACCCCGTCCCCCCTACGGAACTGGAAAGGCACCGAACGCACCACTCCCATCACCATCGAAGAAAATTTCAACTCGTTGGATTCCAACGTTTTGACAATACTTTCCACGGCCGGTTTGTCATAGAATTCCAAGCCGCGCCCGAGGGCAAAAGTGAGCATCATCTCGCTGGCACAGCGCAGAAAATCACCGCGTTTGTCGGTGATCAGAATTTGTTGCAGTTCCTCCAGAGAGCGGAACGCCTCGCCGCTCACCAGTTCTCCACTGGGGTCGATCGGCGCGTCGCCGTCCCGGTCGCGCCAACTCCCCACCCCGTCGAAATGTTCAAAGGCGAGCCCCAGCGGATCCATCAAAGCATGGCAGGCAGCGCAGTTCGGATCCTCGCGATGCTGTTCCAGCCGCTGCCGCAACGATCCCTTGACCTCCTTGTCGCTGTCCAGCGGTTCGATTCCCGGCGGCGGCTCCGGCGGCGGCGTGCCGAGGATGTTGTCCAGCACCCACTTGCCCCGCTTCACCGGCGAGGTGCGAGTCGGGTTCGAAGTGATGGTCAAAATGCTGCCATGAGTGAGCATGCCGCGCCGCCTGCTGCCCGCCAGCGACACTTTTTGAAATCCCTCGCCCTCGACGCCCGCCATCCCGTAATGCTGCGCCAACCGGGCATCGACAAACGAATAGTCCGCCTCCAGCAACTCGGTGATCGGCAGATCCTCGCGCACTATATGTTCGAAGAGCATCTCCGTTTCGCGTCGCATCGAGCGCCGCAGGGAATCGTCGAAACGGGTGAAAATATCGGGGTCGGGATGCACCAACTCCAAATTGCGCAACTGTAGCCACTGCCCCGCGAAATTCTCCGCCAGCGCCCGCGCCCTCGGGTCGGCGAGCATCCGCCGCACCTGCGCGTCGAGATTCTCGCGCAAGGTGCCGCGGATCGCGTGCAGGAACAATTCGTCATCGGGCAGGCTCGACCAGAGAAAATAAGACAGGCGCGAGGCCAGCGCATACTCATCCAGCCGGTGGGTCGCCTCAGGGTCATCCGGTTCCTTCTGCACCTCGCCACGGAACAAGAAAAACGGCGACACCAACACCGCCTGACAGGCCAGCGCGATACCCCGCTCCACGGCATATTTTCCACCCTCCTCGAAACCGAGTTTCACGAAACGCATCAGCCGGTCGATCTCCCGCTCCGGAACCTTGCGCCGGTAGGCGCGGCTAGTGAACTGGCGCAGTATCCGCCGGGTAACCGCCAGGCGGTTGGCCGGGGTGATCTCGACGCCGCCCAACATCTCCTGTTGGAAGCGTGGCAGCGCACCGTCCCCCGCGTCAGTCGGTCCCACAATCTCGAAACCCTCCAGCACCAAGTTACGATCGCGCGCACGCGAATCCTTCGCCTTCGGATCGTAGAAATCATTAATGAAGCGCGCCGCCACCACATGGCTCCCCTTTTTTACCTTCACCCGACGCTCAAAGGCCTTCATATCATCACGCCGGTTCTCCACTGCGAAGGTATGCAAGGCCACACCGCCCAGCAAGACAGTCATCTTCGCCGGTTCCGACCCCGCCCGGTCAGCACCGGCATACACCCTAATGATATACTCCCCGTCCACCGGAAAGGCGTGGCGAATTTCCACCTCACCGTTGCTGGTGAGCACCCACATTTCCCCTCTCCGACCCGACCCGCGCATCTCCGCCGCTCCGTAATGACGCTTCGCTTTCTCCGGCACGCGGATGCGCATCGCCGCCGACATCACCTGCTCGGCAGCGGCCAAATACTTTTCCAGCAGCGTCGGCGACAGCGACAAGACATCGCCGATCGTGTCGAACCCGTAGCCGGTGTCGTCGGGCGGAAAATCGTCCGCCGGTTTGAAATCGACATAAAGCAAGTCGCGCACCGTGTTGTTATATTCCGCCCGGTTCAGGCGACGAATGGTCACCCGCCCGGGGTCGGGATTCTCGGGATCGTAGCGGAACACCTCGCTCTCGATCCATCCCTCGATCATCGCCCGCTCCGCCTCCGTCGGCTGCACCTTGCGCTTCGGCGGCGGCATCACCTTCGTCGAAACGTGGGTCAGCACCTCCTTCCAAACCCGCA
>QIKC01000142.1 GCA_003232855.1 Verrucomicrobiales bacterium | reverse complement strand
GCCGGCGAACAACAGCACCGTGGCCGTGGCGAGAACCAGTGCGCGCTGCGCGAGGCTGATTCTAATGAGTTTGTTGAGCATGATCGGGTAGTGTTAGGAACGGCGACGAGCCCACAGGATCTGCGTGGCGCCGAGCAAGAGCAGCGTGGCGACAGCGGCGAGGAGGTAGGTGTTGAGTTTTCCTGAGCCGCTATGGTCGTGATCGCCACTGGCGGCGTTCTTCTTTGCCGATTTTTGATCTGCGGTCAGTTCGGATCCGTCCTCGGCGTGTTCGTGTCCGTGCGCTGCGTCGAGGGCTTCTTTGAGCGAGATGCTACCGGCGCCGGCGAAGCCGAGGGAGTAGGATCCCCGGGTCACCACTTCGTCGCCGGGCAGCAGGCCTTTGATCACTTCGATGTAGCCGTCGTTCAGTTCGCCGAGCACGACGGGGGCGCGGATGAAGACGTTGTCCAAGTCGAAGTCCTTCACGTAAACGACGCGGTTGGCGGGGTCGCCCTGCACGGCGGTGCGGGGCACGGCCAGCACGTCGGGGCGCTGGGCGGTGACGATGGCGAATTCCGCGCGCATCCCGGGCTGCAAGCGGCCGTCCGGGTTGGGGATTTGGAAAATGCCCTGGACGGTGCCGGCCTCGCGGTCGGCGATGATGCCGAAGCGGGTGATTTCGGCGATGATGGGCTCGCCGCCTAAGGCGTGTACGGTGATTCGGGCGCGGGTACCTTTGGCCATTATCGAGGCCTCCTTTTCGGGGATTTTGGCGACTGCCCACATCTCCGATCGGTCGGAAATGTTGAGCAGCTCTGCGGCGGGCTCGACGGGTTGGCCCACGCGCAAGCGGGAGGCGATGACCAGTCCGGACTGTGAGGCGCGCAGGGAGATGGTCGGTGGCGGGTTCCCTGGCTGGCGACTTTCTACCTCGACTAACACTTGCCCTTTCGTGACGTGGTCGCCGACGAAGGCGTTCACCTGGATGGCGCGCCCGGAGATGCGCGAGGAGAGCACGGAATTGTTGGCGGGGATTTCCTCGATGCGACCGATGGCGAAGACCGTGGTTTCGAAGTCCTTTTCATCGACCTCGACGGTTTGGATGCGCAGGTTTTCGACCTCGAAGGGCTTGAGGCCGATCATGTTCTGGGCGCGCTCGGAGCCGCCTTCCTCTGCGGCTGGTGCCGTCTGGATGGCGAGGGCGGCGGCGAGCGCCGTTGTGAAGATGTAACGTATAGCAATCATTTGGACTTTTTAGTGATCGGCGGCGGGATGGGGTAGGTGCCGGCGATGAAGCGAACTTCTGCGTCGAGGAGGTCGTAGCTTCTTTTGAAATCGAGCGCGGCGTTTTCTAATTGGAGGAGTTGGGATTGGGCGCGTTGAACTTGGAGTAGGCTGGCTTGGCCGTCCTGCTGCGCGGTTTTGAACTCGTCGAGGTTCTTCTTGGCGAGCGGCAGTGCATCGTCTTGGGCGGATCTGGCGAGGTCGTAGGCGGCCAGTCGCGCCCGCAGCACTCGGCGCAGCTCGGCGTCGATGGCGAAGAGTTTCGCGGCGCGTGCGCGGCGGGTCATTTCGATTTCGATTTTCGCGTCGTCGATGGCTTGTTCGTTCCTGTTGTGTAGGGGCAGCGGGATGGAGAGGCCGATGCCGAAGAATGTGTTTCGCTCTAGGCCGACAGGTTCGTCCACGGCGTTTTCGCTTTCCATGAAGACTCTGAGCGCGATGTCGTCCCAGCGTTGGGATAGTGCGAGGTCGAGCTGTGCTTCGCCGAGTTCCTTCGACGCCAGCAGCATCAGGTAGTCGGGGCGGTTGCGTAAGACGGTGGCCATTTTGAGTGAGGATGGCGGGGCGGAATTTGGGAAGGGGGAACCGGTGACGGGGTGTGCTGCGGCGCGCGGTTCCGCGCCCATGAGGCGGCGCAATTTGGCTGAGGCGTCCGCCCTATTCGCCTCTGCGAGGCTGAGTTCTTGTTCGAGTAGTTTGCCGTTGAGGGAGGCTTGGACGGCTTCGAGGGGCGATGCTTCGCCAACTTTTGCGCTGCGTGAGAGGAAGGCGCTGATTTCGCGGTTGAGCTCGGAGAGTCTCGACGTGGTGGTCACGGTGCGGGTCAGCGCGCGCAGTTCGATCCACAATTTGTCCACCTCGAAGGCGAGCTGGCGCTGACGTATTTGGAATTCGATTTCCGCTAGTTCGACATCGTGTTGGCGGACGATTTTTTCTTTGCGCAGCCGGGAGGTGATCGGGAAGCGTTGGCTGAAAGCGATTTCGAATCCGCTCTCGTCGTCGTCCAGGCCGTACTGGTCGGTCGATCCGGAGAGTTCGAGATCGGGGTTCGAGAGTCTGCCGGCCCAGCGCAGGCGCGATCGGGCGCGGTCGATTTCGAGGTCGGCGACCTTGAGTTCGAGGTTGTTGAGCAGGGCGGTGCGGATGGCGCCGTCGCGGGTGAGGGCGGCGCTGGAATTTTGCGCGGTCGCCGGGAGCGGGGTGAGCGCTATGGCGGCGGCGTAGAGTAGGCCGTATTTAATGGCGGAGTGGATCATCGATGGAGTCGGGTCGGGTGATATGGGGTGAAATGCCGGGGCGGATCATTCCCCCCTAAAAAAACGAATAGATTGTGGTGTTAGGAGTGCCCCCATTTCGAGGCCAACGCGGAGCGCAGGTGTTCGCGGGCTTTGGCGAGGCGTCGTTCGACGGCTTTCTCGGTGCATTTGAGGATTTTGGCGATTTCGCGGTAGGGGCGACCGTTGATTTCGTAGAGGACGAATGTTGCGCGCAGGTCGTGGGGGAGTTTGGTGGTGGCGTGTTGGATGTCGGTGGCTAGCGCGTTGAGGTCGGCCTGCTCGCGCGGGCCGGCGGCGGTACACGCTGTGGAGGCGACTCCCTGACCGGGGGAAGTATCCGTATCGGTATCTGCGTCGAGCACTTCGGGGTGGCGCGCTCGCCAGCGGGCACGCATTTTGCAAAGGTTCGTGGCGATGGTGAAGAGCCAGGTCGAAAACGCTGCCTGCGGGTGGTAGCGGTGCCTGCTGCCGTAAACTTTCACGAAGGTCTCGTGGGCGATGTCGCGGGCGTCGGTGGCGTTGCCGGTATAACGGAGGCAGAATTTTACCAACGGCTCTTTCCAGCGCGCCATCAGGTCGTTCAGCGCGAGGTCGTCTCCGTCGCGGAGCCGTTCCATGCAGTGGACATCGGTGCTGTTTTGGTCAGGCATCCGCTGTTGCTACTCGCCGCCCCGCCCAGTCGTGTGCTCGAGCCAGCTCTTCATCATCTGCAGGTAGCGTTTTGACTGCGCCGGATTCATTTCTGCGGCGACTTTGTAGACGAAATCGATGAACCGCTTGTCGGCTTCCTTTTCCAGTTCGGCCAATTTTTTGGCGGCTAGCACGTGTTCCGGGCTGTTGTCCAAATCGGGGTCGTCGGTGATGGTGGCGAGGGTGTGGCGGGTGTCGGTGTAGTGGACGCAGTGGTCTTCGCACTCGGGGAAATACTCCCGGTGCAGGGTGGCGATGCGCTGCCGCTGTGCGGCGTCCAGTTCGAACTCGCTGCTGAGCCATTCCGCTGCGGTCGCGTGGGCGTGCAGTTGGTCGATGCGCCCCTTCTGCCAGAGGAAGATCGCCGAGTAGGCGAGCAGGCCGAGCAGCACGGAGATCAGCGCGGTCAGGGAGAGTTTCTTCATCGGCTAGCGGCGGGCGGGGGCGGAGTGGTTGGCGCTCATCATCACCGGGTGGATGGATTCGACGTAGCGTCTTTCGTCGGCCATTTTTGCCGCCTTGTCATAGGCCTGCGAGCGGGTGATTCCGAATAGCGAGCCGATGGCGATGGCGAACACGCAGCAAGCCGCTAGCGCTGTGTTCGGCAGCGCGAACCCTGCGGAGAACCAGCCGGTTCGGTCTGCGGTCGCGTCCTCGTCACGCATGGCGATCTCCGACCAGACCTCGTGTTCGAAGTGGGAGAGATCGACTCCGGGCGGTCTGTTCTGCAGGGATTGCAGGGCGGCGTCGAAGTGTTTATTAGCGGACGGAGTGGTGTCGTCGGGTTTGCTGTTCATCGGTGGTATCAGGTTGTTCATAGGGTAGAATGCGAGCGAGCGCGAATACCCCCTCATTTTTTGTCAAAACATCACGATGGCCGCTGCGGCCTTTCGAGGCTAAAGCTGAAGCGCACTATGCGAATTTTGATCCTCACGCCGATTTCTGATGGCGCGGTCACGGGCAATCTGTGTGCCGGGGAGCAGTGGCGCGATGTCCTGCTCGGTCTCGGCCATGAGGTGCGGCTGGTGTCGTGCGTTGATGGGCAGTCGGCCGATCTGTTGATCGCCCTCAATGCGGCGCTATCGGAGCCTGGCGTGGCCGCCTTCCGCGATGCGCAGCCGGCGGGGCGGGTGGTGGTCGTGCTGACCGGGACGGATATTTATCCGGCGCCGGGTGTTGCGGCGCGAAGGGCGATGCGTGTCGCGGATCGGTTGGTCGCCCTGCAGCCGAGGGCGGTGGAGCGGGTGCCCGTGGAGTTGCGTGACAAGGTGCGGGTGATCGTGCAGGCGGTGTTGTCGGAGGCGGTGGAAGCGAGTGGGGGAGGGGGGGATTTCGATGTCGCCTTGGTCGCCAATTTACGCGAGGTCAAAGACCCGCTGTTAGTGGCGGCGGCGGCGCGTTTGATGCCGCCCGGGTCGAGGTTGCGCGTGCGTCACGCGGGTTCGGTTTTGCAAGAGGGGTTCCGCCAGCGCGCCGAGCAAGAATCCGCCGACAACCCGCGTTACCAGTGGCTGGGCGGGCTCGACGTGGGGGCGGCTAGGGAGTTGATAGCCACCAGCGACTTGCTAGTTCTCACCTCGCGTTCCGAGGGCGCGGGGCGGGTGATCGGCGAGGCGATCGTCCAAAACGTGCCGGTACTGGCCACGCGTATCGACGGGGTGATCGGTCTGCTCGGCGACGACTACCCCGGCTTATTTCCGGTCGGCGACGCCGCAGCTCTAGCGGAACTGCTGCGCAGGGCGGAAGGCGAGCCCGGGTTTATCGAGATGTTGCGCCGCCGCTGTCGTGCGCTGGCTGCCCAGTTCGATCCCGAGCGGGAGAGTCAGGGCTGGCGGCGGTTGCTCGCGGAGATCGGGTGATTTTGCTATCCTGCAGGCTGGG
>QIKC01000250.1 GCA_003232855.1 Verrucomicrobiales bacterium | reverse complement strand
CTGTCGCCGAAACCTGCACGTTGTCCTACGGGATCGTTCAACCCGGCAACGAATACCCGAACGGACTCCCGATTGTTCGCCCTACCGACATGAAGCAAAGGGTTGTTAACCAAAAGGGTCTGAAACGGATTGATCCTGATCGAGCCAAGTCTTACAGCCGAACCTCTTTGAGAGGTGGTGAGATCCTTCTTTGTGTCCGAGGTAGCACCGGAACCCTATCCATCGCCAGTGAAGGACTGGTCGGAGCCAACGTGACAAGAGGCATCGTTCCCGTTCAATTTGATCCGCAGGCCGTGGATCAAGGGTTTGGTTTTTATCTTCTCCTCGGGCCACCTACACAAACGCAAATTAGAGAAAAAACTTATGGGGCGGCATTGATGCAGATCAACATTCGAGATGTGAAGAAGATCGCCTTCCGATTCCCACCCCTCCCCCAACAAAAACAAATCGTCAAAAAACTCGACGCCCTTTCCACCGAAACCCGGCGCCTCGAAGCCCTCTACCAGCGCAAGCTCGACGCGCTCGCCGAACTCAAGCAGTCCCTCCTGCAACGCGCTTTTGCGGGGAATTTGTGAACCTGCCTGCCACCCGATGAGCTCCGAAAACGCAGATCCAGATGGGAAAAATGGGAGGCATGGGGCCTCTTATTCTCATCCCCCATTCTTCTCATGATTCCCATACCTCCCATTCTGACAGGCCGCGGGCGCCTTTGCGGGAGCGGGAAGATCCGGCATTCCCGACTTGACTCACAGGCCGACTTACGCTTGACTTACTGGCGTGGCCTACCACCCGCAGTTCCGCATCACTCCCCGGTTACTTTCCTTGGTGGAAGAGGTGGCGGCGTTGCGTGAGCGGATTCTCGCGGCGTCGGTCGAACTCTCTTGGATTCCGGCCCTTCAGAAGGACACTCGGAGCCGCAACGCACACGCTTCCACGGCCATCGAGGGCAATCCGCTGACGCTGGAACAGGTTCGCGCGCTGGAGGAGGGCCGGGAGTTGGCAGCGGCAGACGACAGGTCGCGGCGCGAGGTATTGAACTATTTCGCGGGGCTTCGCTTTGTGGAGAAAAACGCAGCAAAAGCGGTCGTCCGCCACGACGATCTCTTCGAGCTGCACCGCATCCTCGCGGCCGAGGTGATGGATCAGGGTGAGGCGGGGCGTTACCGTTCGATCCAGGTCAGCGTGGGTGGTCACATGCCCCCGGCACCGACCGATGTTTCACCGCTGATGTTCGAGTTGCTGGAATGGTGGAACACAAAATCGGCGGAGCTTTCGCCGGTGCTCAGCTCCGCCATTCTCCACTACCGCTTCGAGGACATCCACCCCTTTGCCGATGGCAATGGGAGGACGGGTCGTGCTCTGGCACTGTGGGAACTCTACCGCCGTGGCTTCGACAGCCACTATATTTTCTCGATCGACGAATACTACTGGGAGGATCGCCCCGCCTACTACGCCGCGCTGCAAGCCGTGCGAAAGGAGGGCGATGATCTCAGCGCCTGGTTGGAGTATGGGGCGGAGGGGATTCGCCAGACTTTGGAGAAGGTTTGGCTGCGCGTGCAGGCGCTGCAGCCGAAGTCGGGCGAGAAGCTTGTGCTTCGCCCCAAGCAGGAGCATTTGCTGCGACTTCTGAGCGACCATGGCAGTATGGCTCCGGCGGAGATCTGGGCAGCGATGCAAATTTCCCGACAGGGGGCAATGGATTTGCTCAACCCGCTGATGGAGGCTGGAGTGGTAGAAAAAATTGGTGGCAAGAAAACCGGTCGCTACACTCTGTGCAAACGATGAACGAAGCCGAAACCCGCGCCGAACTGATCGACCCCGCCCTCAGAGCCGCTGGCTGGGGGGTGGTGGAGAGCAGCCGCGTGCTGCGCGAGCGGAATTGCCAGATCACTCTGGGGCGCCTACAGGGAGCTGGACGACGGAGCAAACCGGAGATCGCCGACTACATCCTAGTCTTCCGCAACCGCCAGCTGGCGGTGATCGAGGCGAAGAAACGTGACTTGGCGGTGACCGAAGGGGTCGGGCAGGCGAAGCAATACGCTGGCAAGCTGCAAGTGCGCTTCACCTACGCGACCAACGGGCTGGGGATCTACCAGATCGATATGGAGACGGGGGAAGAGGGGCAGATCGATGCCTTTCCATCGCCCGAAGCGCTGTGGCAGATGACCTTCGCCGAGGAGAATGCCTGGCGGAACCGCTTCGCCACCGTGCCCTTCGAGGACAAGGGCGGCACCTTCCAAGCCCGCTACTACCAGGACCTCGCCATCCAGAAAACGCTGGAGGCGATCACCGCCGGAGAGGATCGCATCCTGCTGACTCTGGCAACCGGCACCGGCAAGACTTTCATCGCCTTCCAGATCGCTTGGAAACTGTTTTACGCGAAATGGAACCTGAGCCGCGAGCCGGGACGCCGGCCGCGCATCCTGTTCCTCGCAGACCGCAACATCTTGGCAGATCAGGCTTTCAATGCCTTTTCGGCATTCGACGATGACGCGCTGGTGCGGATCGCCCCGGACGAAGTGCGCAAGCAAGGTCGGGTGCCAAAGAACGGCAGCGTCTTTTTCACGATCTTCCAGACCTTCATGAGCGGGCGCGGCGAGTTCGGGGAATCTGAGCCCTACTTCGGCGACTACCCGGCGGATTTTTTCGATTTCATCGTCATCGACGAGTGCCACCGCGGCGGGGCACGGGACGAGAGCTCGTGGCGGGGAATTCTCGAATACTTCTCGCCCGCCGTGCAACTCGGGTTGACCGCCACCCCAAAGCGCGACCACAACGCAGACACCTACAAATATTTCGGCGATCCGGTTTACACTTACGCGCTGAAAGACGGGATCAACGACGGCTTCCTCACCCCCTTCAAGGTGAACCAGATCGCCACAACCATCGACGACTATGTCTATACCGTTGATGACGACATCGAGGACGGGGAAATCCACGTTGGAAAGCTCTACGAGGAGGCGGATTTCAACAAGGTCATCGAGATCAAAGCGCGGGAAGCGAAGCGGGTGGATATTTTTCTCGATAGCATCGACCAGAACGAAAAGGCCCTCGTTTTTTGCGCCACCCAACTGCACGCGCTGGTGGTGCGGGATCTGATCAACCAGAAAAAGCACAGTAGCGATCCGAACTACTGCGCCCGCGTCACGGCGGACGACGGCAAAATCGGGGAAGCGCACCTGAGAAATTTCCAAGACAATGAGAGGACGGTCCCGACGATCCTCACCACCTCGCAGAAGCTCTCCACCGGGGTCGATGCGCGCAACGTGCGTCACATCGTGCTGATGCGACCGATCAATTCGATGATCGAGTTCAAGCAGATCATCGGTCGCGGCACCCGCCTCTACGACGGCAAAGACTATTTTACCGTTCACGACTTCGTGAAGGCTTACACGCATTTCTCCGACCCGGAGTGGGATGGCGAACCATTGGAGCCGGAACCACCAACCCCGCGCCCCGAACCTCTGGAGGATCCACCGGAGCCCCCCGACGCCCCCTTCCCCGAGCCGCCGCCACCGCCGAGACGGATGGTCAAGGTGACGCTGGCCGACGGCAAGGCGCGCCAGATCCAACACATGGTGCAGACAAGCTTCTGGGGGCCGGATGGGACGCCCTTGTCCTCCGCGCAGTTCCTCCAACAACTCTTTGGAGACCTCCCCGAATTCTTCAGTGACGAGGACCAGCTGCGCGAAATTTGGAGCCATCCCGACACGCGGAAAAAACTCATGGAAGGGCTGGCCGAAAAGGGCTACGCCGCCGACCAGCTCACGGAGATCCGCAAGCTGATCAGCGCAGAGAACAGCGACCTTTTCGACGTTCTGGCCTACGTGGCCTACGCGAAGGAACCGGTGACCCGCGAGGAGCGCGTCGCCGGACACAGGAACCTAATCTTCTCCCACTACGAAGACAGGCAACAGGCGTTCCTCGATTTTGTCCTTTCCCAATACGTCGATGTCGGAGTTTCCGAGCTGGCGGCCGACAGGCTGCCCGCGCTGTTGGAGCTAAAGTATCAGGGCATCTACGACGCACAGGAGGTGCTGGGGGATGCCTCGGAAATTCGCGAACTTTTCGTCGGCTTCCAAAGACACCTTTTCAATAAGGCCGAGAGCGCCTGATCCCCCAATGACCATCATCGAAGACATCGCCCAAATGCAATCCCACCGCACCACGGCGCCAACCGTCTTGGTGCCGACCATGGGCGCGCTGCATCGCGGGCACGGCGAACTCATCAGCCGCGGCCGCGAGCTGGCCGGGGACGCGGGCTCACTAGTCGTCTCCATCTTCGTCAACCCCACGCAGTTCGGGCCGGGCGAAGACTTCGACGCCTACCCGCGCGCCTTCGCCGACGACTGCTCACTATGCGAAGCCGCCGGCGCGGACATCGTCTTCCACCCTTCCTCGAAAGCCATGTACCAAAACGACGCCACAGTGAGCATCACCGCGCAAGGTCTCACCGAAACCCTCTGCGGCCCGAGCCGCCCGGGGCACTTCGATGGCGTCTGCACCGTCGTCGCCAAGCTCTTCAATATCGTGCGGCCGGACATCGCCCTCTTTGGCAAAAAAGACTACCAACAACTCGCGGTGCTGCAGCGCATGGGCCGCGATTTGAACTTCCCCATCGAAATCATCGGCGCCGACACCGTCCGCGAAAAAGACGGCCTAGCCATGAGCTCGCGCAACCGCTACCTAGACGAAGCAGAACGCGCCCAAGCTCCGGCGATCCGCCGGGCGTTGCTGGCCATCGCGGCGAGCAGCGAAACTAATGCCGCCACGCGCATCGACCTCGGTCGCGAAATCATCGCAAAGGACGCGCCACTGGGGCGCATCGACTATCTAGACATCGTCTGCCGCGAGACGATGGTGCGGCTCGACACCATTGATCGCCCGGCGGCCGCCGCAGCAGTATTTTTCGACAAAGCGCGCCTTATCGACAACATCGAGATTCTGCCGTAAACTGC
The DNA here is from genome assembly GCA_003232855.1 of Verrucomicrobiales bacterium. Taxonomy (GTDB): domain Bacteria; phylum Verrucomicrobiota; class Verrucomicrobiia; order Verrucomicrobiales; family DEV007; genus SZUA-55. The sequence continues at coordinate 403 of QIKC01000250.1, read as the reverse complement.
CAACATGCCCGCCGTCGCCCAGCAGCACCATATCCGCACCGAGGACTACCTCGCCGCGGAGCGCGCCGCCACGTCCAAGAGCGAATACGTCGCCGGCGAAGTGTTCGCCAGATCCGGGGCAAGCTTGCCGCACAATGTAATCGCCTCGAATCTGCTCGTGAGTATCCACAAACAATTGGATAACCGCCCCTGCCACGCCTTCACCAGCGACATGAAAGTCTGGCTCGAAAGCGCACAGACCTTCGCCTACCCAGACGCCTCCGCCCTCTGCGGCTCGATCGAAACCTACGACAACCGGCAGGACATCATCACCAACCCCTCCTTCATCGCCGAAATCCTCTCCGAGAGCACCGAAGCCTACGACCGCGGCGACAAATTCGACGCCTACGCCTCGCTACCCTCA
>QIKC01000084.1 GCA_003232855.1 Verrucomicrobiales bacterium | reverse complement strand
GTCGGCGATCTCCTGCAACGCCGCGCGCCCCATCACCGCGCCGGTCGGGTTGGTGGGAAAATTCAGCATCACCGCGCGCGTGCGGCTAGTAATCCGCTTCTCGATATCCTCCGCCCGCACTGCGAACCCGTCCTCGGGGCGGGCAGGCACAGCGACCGGCACTCCGTACGCTAGGCTGACGCTGGGAGAATAGGAGACGTAGCACGGCTCGTGGAAGATCAGTTCGTCACCCGGGTTCAACAGCGCCCGGCAAACGAGGTCGAGCGCCTCGGAGACGCCCACGGTCACCAAAATTTCCCGCGCCGGATCGTAGCCCACGCCGAAATGCTGGCCGACATAACCGGCGATCGCCTTGCGCAACCTCTCCAATCCGAGGTTCGATGTGTAACTCGTCTCGCCCTTTTCTAACGAATAGATGGCAGCTTCCCGAATGTGCCACGGCGTGCAGAAATCGGGCTCGCCGACACCGAGGGAGATAACGTCATCACGACCCAGCACCAGCTCGAAAAAATCCCGAATCCCCGAACGGGGAATCGCCCTCACCTGCTTAGATATTTTATCCGCGAGCGACATAACCTTGCGTTCGATCAGACGCCCTAGGGCGCGACTGGCAGACGCGTGCCACACGGCTCGGTCTTAGCTAAGAACCCGTCCCGCTTGTAGGTCTTCAGGTGAAAATGAGTGGCGGTCGAAATAACGCCTTCCAGCGAACTGAGTTTCTCCGACACAAATCGAGCCACTTCCTGCAGCGAATCGCCAGAGACCACGACGGAGAGATCATAACCGCCGCTCATCAGTACGCAGCTCTCGACTTGGTCGAACTTGGCCACCCTGCCCGCCAGACGGTCGAAGCCGCCGCCTCTCTCGGGAGTCACCTTCACCTCGATCAACGCCGACACCCGCGAGCCCCCAGCAGCGTGCTCCGGGTCGATAACCGCAGTGTAGCCCAAAATGACGCCGGATTCGCGCAACTCAGCGATCCGAACCTCGATCTCCGCAGGATCGGAACCCAACAGCTCGGCCAAATCCACGGTGCTCGCACGCGCGTTTTTTTGCAATAGTTCGATCAACGGGTCCATGGGGTATTCGGTATTGGTGTGGTAGTTAGGAACGAGAGCAGAGAATTGCCCATGCCGCACGCTATTCTTTCGGCACCTTCAAAAGCTCCGACGCGTCCCTAATAACCCGACCGGCCGAGTTCCACGCTTTGAATTTCTCGCGACCCCGTAACATCAGCGACCGCGCGACCCCGAAACGATCCGGGGCGCCCAACACCACCACCACCAAGCGCCGAGGCGTCACCCTCGTCCTGCCGTTGGGCAGCTCGTCGAAAATCGATTTCTCTGCCGAACTGATCGCCAAACAGCCTCCGGCGCGGCTAGTCAGGCCGGTCTTCACCCCGTCGATTCCGTCCACACCGAGCAACTTGTTCGTGTTCTTGACGACGAACTGCCGAAGGCCTGCCGCCGTCTCAACGGACACTTTCCGCTGATCCTGCGAACAGAAAAAAGTGAACGATGACTGACCCATCGCGTAAATCGCCAGCCTGGCGATGTCCGAAGCCGTCGAGTGCGGCACCGGCGCGCGATGATCCATCCCGTGCGCGTTGGTGAACTTGGTCGATGTCGCGCCGCGCGTCTTGGCCAAGTTGTTCATCTGTTCGACAAATTCTCCCACCGGATTCCCCGCCGCGCCCGAACGCCTGATGAGATCCTGCCCGACGTGGTGGGCGATCGTCTCAGCCGCCCAGTTGTCCGAACCGATGACCGCACAATAAAGCGCGTCGCGCAAACTGATCCGATCCCCCGGTCGCAACCCCATCTGGTTTGGCCCGCCGATCGCCGCAGCGCTCGGCGGCACCACCGCGAGTTGCCCGAGATCAACACCCGTCGCCCGTGCCCAATCGAGCGCCACCATCGCCGTCGCGATCTTAGTCAAACTACCCACCTGCCTCCGCTTCCCCGCATTGCTCGCGGAGAGAATCTTCTTGGAATGGAAATCGACGACGACATAGGCATCGACCGCCGGGCTCTGAGCTACAGCAGAAGATGATACGGCGCCGATACCACTAATAACGAGGGCAAAAATCCCACGTCGCAGCATCGCTTGTAAAAAAAACAGGGATCGCATTAGGACGCAGAACTTAGCCATCTTGCTAAACGAAGCAAGCCGCACGACGTGATCGCTCCCCCACCGGAGATCCCCGCCCCAGAAGCCGCCGCCGTCCCGCAGCCCCCAATGAACCGACATCCGCTAAGCATTGGTGCAAACGTCCCCAGAAAAATCCTTCACATTTGTTAATTAATTTACTTAATTAATTGACATTACCTTGCTGTCATGTTAAACAAAGGCTCGTCTTACCTGAACTACCAAAAAATATGAAAAATATTGCGCTTACAATTCTTGCGGGTACTGCTTTGGCAGGCACCGCTTTCGCTGGTCCCATGGCTTCGCCCAAGGCACCAGTCATCATGGAAGTTCCTTGCTTTCAAGCAGGTGAATTTGTCGTCCGCCCATTCTTCGACATCACCATCTTCAACGAGACAGGTGATCACGAGGGACTTGGAAACGACGCCTACTTCGGCGGCGGTATCGCTTTCGATTACTACGTAACTGATCGCTTTGCCATCGGTTTCGAAGGATCGTGGATCGACACCCCTTCGGTAATCCAAGGATACGTCGTCAACGCAACCTACCGCATCACTGACCCGATGAGCTGCTTCTCCGTCTACCTTCTCGGTGGCGGTGGCGTTCTCACCAACGGCAGCACGGTTGGTCAAGCTCACCTCGGTGGCGGAGCGGAATACCGCTTCAGCGAAGTTCTCAGCGCTTTCGCTGACGGACGCTACTCGTGGGCCGACGGCGGTGACCTCACCTTCACCAAAGTGCGCATCGGATTGGGCATCAACCTCTAGTCTAGCATACTCCATATCTTCAGACTGACGAATTCGGCCTCTGGCCACCTGGAGCCCCGCTCGAAAGAGCGGGGCTCTTTTTTATCCCACATCATGAGCGGCAGTGAGATTCCGCCAAATCCCCCCTTGCCGCACGGCGTCGCCTGTCTATCTTCACCGCAAAGGATCGGCTGCCATGGGCACGCTTCGGGAATGGCCGATCCCATTCTAATTTCGTGAACGTAAGCCCTTATTCCCCAACGACTCACGAGCAACCACACCTGACACTATGTCGAACGACTCATCCAGATCCCACTCCGGCGGCAACCGCAGCCGCTCCAACAACAATCGCAACCGCTCTAACCGCTCCAATCGCAGCGGCGGCGACCGCAACCGCGACAGAGAATTCCGCGGCGATCCCAACTCGCGCCCTCCGGCCGGCGGCTCGAGCCAGCGCCGCTTCGTAAAACAAAAGGTTCCGCGTCGCACCACACCCCCGACCCTTTGGGAAAAGTTTCTCAAACTCATCGGCCTCGGTGGCCCGCAGCGCAGACCTCAACCACAAAGGGAACAGACGCCGCGCAACGAGACCTCCACCCGTCAGTCGAAACCCGCAGCCGGCCGCGAACGGTCGGAGCGGTCGGAGCGGTCGAGGGACTCTCGCAGCAGCGGCAGCGGATCTTCCCGCTCAAGTCGCGATCGTCCGAGCCGAGATCGCCCAAAACGCGACCGCCCGAAACGCAGCGCGGAGAAAATCGAAGTCACCTGCCCACGACTATACGTCGGCAACCTCTCCTACGACACCCGCGAAGATGACCTGGAAAAACTCTTCGCTGAAATCGGCGAGGTCGCCAGCGCTGAGGTCGTCTGTAACCCACGCAACCAACGCTCCAAGGGCTTCGCCTTTGTCGAGATGGCCGATATCGATGACGCCAAACGCGCCGTAGAGACGCTGCACGACAAATCGTTCATGGGTCGAGAAATCCTCGTCAGCGGCGCCAAAAGCGCCGGCCCAAAAACCCGGGAACAGACTCAGGAAGACGCCTAGCCCTCTGCGGGCAGAGCCGCCGACCCTGCCCGCGCGCTCAAAATGCGCCCGCTCTACATCGCAGGCCCCACCGGCAGCGGCAAAAGCGCCGTCGCCCTAGCTCTCGCGCGCCAGGTCGGCGGCGAGATCGTCAACGCCGACGCCTACCAACTCTACCGCGGCCTCGAGATCCTCTCCGCCGCGCCCACCACGGCCGAACAGGAAGGGGTTCCACACCACCTCTTCGGCTGCCTCAGCGTCGATCAACCCAACAACGCCGCCTGCTTCGCCAAGCTCGCCACACCCGCCATAGACGCGATCCTCGGGCGCGGCGTCCGCCCCATCGTCGTCGGCGGCAGTGGCCTCTACCTGAAAAGCCTCACCCACGGACTTGCCGACCTCCCCGCCGCTGATCCCGCGCTGCGCGCAGAGCTCGATGCCCTGCCCGAAACCGAACTCGTCGCCCGCCTGCACGCGCTCGACCCCGACGGCGCCGCCACGGTCGATTTGCAAAACCGCCGCTACGTGACCCGCGCCGTCGAAATCAGCCTCCTCGCCGGTCGCCCGATGTCCGAGGTCAAAGCCGCCTGGCGCACCCCCCAACCCGATCTCGACGGCGTCCTGCTCGAGCGCCCGCGCGACCAACTCTACGCCCGCATCGACGCCCGCGTCCCGCAGATGCTCGCCGACGGCCTGCTCGACGAAATTCGCGCCCTGCCCGCTCACCTCTCCGACACCGCCGAAAAAGCCATCGGCCTGCGCCAACTGCGCGCCCATCTGGCCGGCACCATCCCGCTTGCCGAATGCGTCGCCGATATCCAACAGGCCAGCCGTCGCTACGCCAAACGCCAATGCACCTGGTTCCGCCGCGAGCCCGCCTTCCAAAGCGTTTGCCTCGGCGAGGCAGAGGGCGCAGAGTCGGCGGCGACCCGCATCCTCGGCCTCTTCCCCCACATCGCTCATGCCTGAACCCACCCACCGCATCCGCATCGCCCCGGGGCGCGACTACGAAGTGATCGTCGGCCCCGCCCTGCTGCCGACCTGCGGCACACGCATCGCAGCGCTCGGGCTCGGCAAAAACTGCGCACTGATCACCGACAGCAACGTCGCCCCACTCTATGCCGACACCGTCCGCTCTTCGCTCGAAGCGGCGGGCATCACCGTACAACAAATCGTCGTCCCAGCCGGAGAATCTAGCAAATCGATGAACGTCACCGATGACATCTGCCGCCAGATGATCCGCGGCGGCCACGGACG
>QIKC01000061.1 GCA_003232855.1 Verrucomicrobiales bacterium | reverse complement strand
ACGGTGGCCAATTTGCACCTAGCCATGGAGCAAGACCTCACCATCGTGCCGGTGATCAACAAGATCGACCTGCCCAGCGCCGATCTCGACATGGCGCATAAGCAGCTCGAAGACATCCTCGCTATCCCGAGCGAGGAGGCGATCCCGGCCAGCGCCAAGATGGGCATCGGAATCGAGGAGATTCTCGAGGCGGTCATCGAGCGGGTGCCGCCGCCGACCGAACCCGAGGACGATTTGCTGCGCGCCTCGGTATTCGATTCGGTATTCGATTCGTTCCGCGGCGTGGTCTCCTACTTGCGAGTTTTCAGTGGTACGATCAAACGCGGTACCGGCATCCGCATGATGAGCACCGGGAAGAATTACGAGGTGAAAGAGGTGGGTGTGTTCACCCCGAAGATGGAGCGGCGTGATCTCCTCGAACCCGGTGACGTGGGTTACTTGATCGCCAATATGAAGTCATCGGCGGAGGTGAAGATCGGCGATACGGTGACTGGGTCGCAGCGCCCGGCGGAGCAGGCGTTGCCCGGGTTCAAGGAGGTGCAACCGATGGTGTTCTCGGGGATCTATCCGGTGTCGTCGGACGATTTCGAGGGGCTCAAGCTGGCGATGGGCAAACTGCAGATCAACGACCCCGCGTTTCAGTATCAGGCCGAAAGCTCGGCGGCGCTCGGATTCGGATTCCGCTGTGGATTCCTCGGGCTGTTGCACATGGAGATCGTCCAGGAGCGGTTGCGACGGGAGTACGACATGGACGTGATCTCGACGTATCCGAGCGTGATTTATCAAGTGACGAAGACCAATGGCGAGAAGGTGCAGGTCGACAATCCCACCTTCCTGCCAGATCCGGCGGAGATCGCCGAGATTCGCGAGCCGACAGTGCGCGCCTTCCTCATGACTCCCAATGAGTACATCGGCGATTTGATGAAACTGATCATGGAAAAACGCGGGGTCATGGAGAACACCGAGACGCTCGACGACAAGCGGGTGATGCTCTCGGCAGTGTTGCCACTGAACGAGATCCTCGTTGATTTCAACGACCGCATGAAGAGCATGACGCGCGGCTACGGGTCGATGGATTACGAACACGCTGACTACCAAGCTGCGAACTTGGTGAAAATGGATATTCGTATCAACGATGAGCCGGTCGATGCGTTCAGCTCTATCGTCCACAGCGACAAGGCGCAGTCCTACGGGCGACGGCTGTGCGGGAAGCTGAAGGAGGTGATTCCGCAGCAGCTGTTCAAGGTGCCAATTCAGGCGGCCATCGGGGGCAATATCATCGCCCGCGAGACGATCACCGCCATGCGCAAGAACGTCACCGCCAAGTGCTACGGCGGCGACATCAGCCGCAAACGCAAGCTGCTGGAAAAGCAGAAAGAGGGGAAGAAGAAGATGAAGGCCTTCGGTAAGGTCAACATCCCCCAAGAGGCCTTTATCAAGGTTTTGAAAACCTCCTGATACCCGCCTGCGAGGAACCCCGTCCACCCGACCTTTCGCTACCGCTTTACCGTGTTCAAACCGAAATATCTCAAACAGGCCAAACTGCTAAAAAAGGGCGTGCGCAAGTTCTTGCACTACAAGGAGGACGTCATCGAGGAAGAGACGATGGGCGCCTTGCAGGCCAAACTTTCCGACTTCGACGAGGCGGTCGCTAGCAAGGATAAGGAGGCTATCAAAGACGGCGCAAAGAGGCTGACACGAGCCTGCGAAAAGGCCGTGCCGCCCTCGAATAGCCCGGGGCTGCGTGAGAATTTGGAGGTAATTTTTGTCGCGGTGATCATCGCGGTCGGCATCCGCGCCTATGTTGTTCAGCCCTTCCGCATCCCGACCGGATCGATGCAGCCGACGCTCAACGGCATCATCGCCTATCAGCACGACGCGAAGATCGATGGCGAATTCGACCGCCCGGGTTTGTTCGGGCGCGCTTTTGAAAAAGTGACTCAGGGTCGGACGTACGTCGATTTCACCATTCCAGCGGGCGCGGAAATCGAGGCAATCGAGGAGGTGACTCAGGCGAAGTTTTTCACTTGGACGAAGATCCATTTCAAGGATCCGACGATGGAGTCGCTATCGCCCTACGTGCCGATTAAGACTTTGATAGGCGATTTTCGGGGATCCGGATTCGGGTTGCGGGCGAAACTCGGCTTAGAGTTCGAGCGGGGCAGGGGGGCATCGGGCGCGGTGGTGGAAACCGGTCGCGTGGTGCGGCATCGGGCTATTGAGGAGGATTTGGTCGTGCGCGGTTACTTGGATACCGGCGATCAGGTTTTGGTGAATAAGGTGTCCTATCATTTTCGCCCGCCGAAACGTGGCGAGGTATTCGTCTTCAACACGCGCAGCATCACGGGCATCCGCATCGATAATCCGGCGCATGGTTCGCAGCATTACATCAAGCGCCTGACCGGTCTGCCGGGCGACATTTTGGAGATCGAACGGCAGAGTGATTCGAAGGTTGGTGGGCCGCTCTATGTGAATGGCAGCCCTGCCGAGGAACCGCAGATTCGTAAGGTCTGGGAGGATTATCCGGGGTATGTCTGGGTCGATCGACATACTGCGGCGGACGGCAAATTCCGTTTCGAGCTGGCCGCCGAACCCGGCGACCGTCGCTATATGGCGATGGGTGATAACAGCGCCAACAGTTCGGATAGCAGAATGTGGGGTGGAGTCCCGGAACAGAACCTGGTGGGGCCGGCGCTGATGGTCTACTGGCCGTTCGAGCACTTTGGGAGGATTCGCTAGCCTGCCGGGCGACGCGTTTTCGTATCCGCCATGGCGTCCGAGTTTATGTGGCTGGTCGGAGGGGTGATCGGCTATGCCGTGGTGATGGCGTGCAACCCACTGCGGGGATTTTTTGCCGACGGCTTCAACCTGATCCGCGAGCGCGGCAGGGTGTCGTTGTGGTTGCCGGTGGCGGTGCTCTCGCTGCTGCCGCTGTCGTTTGCGTGGGTGGGCGCGGGTGATGTGGCGTCGCGCGAGGTGCGCGAGTCGCGGAGTAGTCTGGAGGTGGCGATGGGTGGCGCGGCGGATGGTGCGGGAATGTTTACTTCGGTGGTTCGCTATCGTGTGGCGCGGGAGGCGCAGGCGTTGCCGGTGAAGACGCGGGTGGCGCTATCGCTCGGGGCGCTTCTGTGGGCGGGGGTGGTGGTCGGCTTCCAATTTTGGATAATGGTGGCGCTGTATCTGGGGGTGGTGATGCCGGAGAGGGAGCCGGGTTGGCTGGGGCTTTCGGATTTTGCTTGGCGGCGGATGCTGCGCTTTTGGCCTTGCGTGCTTTTCGTCGCCGCCTGGGGCGCGCTGCCGTTGTGGCTTCCGGCCGAGGGAGTGATCGACGTGCTTATCTGGCCGGTCGCGGCTTTGGCCGCTGTGGTATTCGCCTTTGTTCAAGTGGCGTTGCTTTCTGGCGAGCGGAGCTTGCGCGCTGCGGTGTCTGCGAATTTCACGTGCTGGGCCAAGCTGCCCTATCACGCGCTTTGGTTCATGGTGATCGCCGCTTTGCACCTATTTTTGCTGCACGTGTCCGATGCGGCGACCTCGCGCTTGCTGCAGGGGAACGCCGTATTGTCCGTCCTCTGGCGGGGTCTGGTGGAGATCATTCGGGCGGGCATGCTGACCTGGTTGTTGGCGGCATGGGTGCTGCTGTATTGCACCAAGACGAAGAACCCCAGCCGACGTAGGATCAAACCGTGAGCACAGCAAACGAACCCGCCGACGGCGCCGCCGATCCCGAACAGATCACTGCGGGCGCCAAGTCAAACCTGGCCTTCGCGCTGGCCTGTCTGCCTAAGGAGCGGCGGCGCGACATGGTTTCTTTTTACGCTTTTTGTCGAGTGGTTGATGACATCGCCGACGAGCCGGGGATGCCTGATGAGGAAAGGCGAACCCGGCTGCAGGCGTGGCGTCGCGGCCTGCAGGAGGGATTCGAGAACCCGGACACGATCGAGGCGGAGACCGTGCGCCTGCGGAAAAAATATGGCATCGAGACGGCGTTGTTCGTGGAGATCGTGCGCGGCATGGAGATGGACATCGGCGGCGCCCGCTATGCGACTTACGAGGAGCTGAAGGGATATTGTTATCGGGTCGCCTGTGCGGTCGGGCTGGTTAGTCTCAAAATATTCGGGGCGAATTCTGCGGGGAGCATCGAGTATGGGACGAATCTGGGCTACGCGCTGCAACTGACGAACATCTTGCGTGATGTCGGCGAGGATGCGGCGGAGGGGCGGATCTATTTGCCGTTGGAGGATTTACAACGTTTCGGGGTCAGTGAGGAAGACCTGCTCGAGCGTCGCGGCGGCGAGGGGTTTCTCCGCTTGATGCGCTTCGAGGCGCAGCGGGCGGAGGAGTTCTTCCGCGCTGCGGTGGATTCGATGCCCGCCGCCGATCACAAATCCTTGCGCGCCGCGCGGCGGATGGGGAAGATCTATCACGGCATCCTCAACAAGATGCGCAAAGACGATTTTCGCGTGTTCGAAAAACGCTACCGGCTAGGGAAACTACGAATGATCGCGATCCTGATCGGGCTCTGAGTCGGCGTCCGCTGTCTCGGCGGGCGGCGCTTTCTCTTTGTCGCCACCGAGCCAGCGGGCGACTTCGTCGCGGATGGCATCGACTTCAGACAGCTTTAACAGAGGGTCGCGGATGATGAGGGCATCGCCGTTTCTGACGTTTTCGTAGAACAGCAGGCGCATCTCCTCGCCGTCTTTCACATCGACTTGCTTGAGAATTTTTTTGCGCTCTAACATCACGGCGAGGATGTAGCGTGCGTTTTCGCTGCCGGCATCGTCCTCTTCGATAAGGCGGTGGAGCAGACCTTCTGCGCTTTCCTTTTCGACGATCTCTGGCTTTTCGTTAGGCGGTGCTGTCGGCTCGAAATCCGTTTGCCAGGACGAGTAAGGTGTTGGCGTGGAGTCGGAGTTGGCGAGGGCGAGTTTTTTCCATGCGTCAGCGCAGTAGTCCCGCCGTTCGTAGCCGTCCTCACCCTCGTTTTTGAAAATCGCGACGAAGAGCGTTTCGCCTTCGTCGAAAGGGCGATCGGTGGCATGGCAGGCGGTGGCCCGGGAGCGGATGTTCCAAGTGTCGTTAAGCGCCATCGCGTGAGGTAGTCAGTTGCGGTTTTGTTATCGGCGTCGGCCGTTTTTGGAGGCCAATCCCGTAGCCCAATTCCACGCTCCCGCAAGGCTAGGTTTTGGCAGTTCGCGGTTGGTGGAACGCAGGTAGAGGAGCAGTAAGCCGACTCCTGCGAGGGCGATATTGGTGGTCCATGCGCCGACGAAAGGGGGGACGTGCATGCCTTGGCCGAGGGCGAGCAATAGGTTGCTGAAAACCATCATGCCGAAGAAGGCGAACATCGCCACGGCGATGCTGCCCATCATCCCGCGGCGCGAGAAGACGATGCCGAGCGGCGCGGCGACGAGGGTGATGACCAAACAGCCCCAAGGCAGCGCCCAACGGTAATGCCAGTGGGTGCGGAAGGGGGCGAGAAGCTTGTTCGGTTGCTCGGAGTTGGTCTTGATGTGAAAGGCGAGGCCGGGCACGCCGAG
>QIKC01000263.1 GCA_003232855.1 Verrucomicrobiales bacterium | reverse complement strand
TCCGGGTCATCGGCGAAATCTTTGAACACGAGTTCGAGCATCTGCGGGGTCAGATCATCGGCGGTGGTCATCGGGATGTCCGAGACGCCGGGTTCGCCGTGGATGCCCATGCCGAGGCCGATCAGCCCTTCTTCTAACTCGAAGGTTGGCTTGCCAGTTGCTGGGATCGAGCCGGGCGACATGGAAACGCCGACCGAACGCGTGTGCAGCACTGCTTTGCGCGCTGCGGCCTCTAGTTCGTCTAACGATTTCGCCTTCTGTGATGCCGCGCCGACCATCTTCACGATCGGCACCAGACCGGCGATGCCTCGGCGATTTTTCTTGTCGTTTGGCGGCGCCGAACAGACGTCGTCCCAAATCAATACGGTGCGCACTTCGATCCCCTCTTCTTCTGCCAACTCGGCGCCGATGTCGAAGTTCATCACATCGCCCGCGTAGTTGCCGTAGAGGTAGAGCACGCCGTGGCCTCGGTCGACGGCTTGCGTCGCCTCGAGCACGATGTCCGGCGACGGTGCCGCGAAAACATCTCCGCACGCCGCGCCATCGGCGAGGTTGGTGCCCACTAGGCCGTGGTAGATCGGCTCGTGCCCAGCGCCGCCGCCAACCAGCAGCGCCACCTTGTCTGCGGCGATGTCCTTCTTGACGATGGAGCGGGTGCCGACTTTTTCGCATTGCCCATCATAGGCCTCGACTAGTCCCTCCAGTAATTCGTCGGCTACTTTCAGTGGATCGTTGATCAGTTTTCTCATAAATATTTGCAGTAGACTAGCGGCGTTCGTAGACTTCGAAGCTGTCGAGGAAGGTTTCCGATGTCGAGCCGGCGAGGGCGGCCACGCCGTCGAAGTGGAGCTGATCTTCTTCGTTTTCCCAAGGCACTTCCGCATAAACCGTGATGTAATCGATGGCGCGGATGCCCAAGTCGCGACTCTCAAATTCCTCCTCGAATTTGTCCAAGGCTTCGCGCACGTCGAAGGCGCGCACGAAAGCGTACACTAAGCCGCCTTCGAAAAGCCCGTGCTGCGCCGATCCCTCCTCGTAGGTGAACTCGACATTCGTCCAATAGACTTGCGTGTGTTGCTGGGAGAGCTGATCGGACATGGTGGTGTGGGCGCGGGCTGTGGCAGCACGACATGAATACGGTTTGATCAAATCTCCTACGAGTCAACCGAAAGGCCGCACTGGCAAAGCGCCGGGGACTGGCTACAGTTCGCCCATTCGATGAAATTCACACTACTGGTGATGGCCATGGCTCACATCGCCACCGGCCTACTCCCCGCAACGCCGGGCGACGTTCAGCAACAAGCGGCCGCACCGGCTGCGGAGGTCGAGAGCGAGCTGGCGCAAATCCCAGCATGGGCGGCTGCGCAGATCGCGCACCGCGACGGGCTGGCCGATGTCGCCGCCGCCCATCTCGCCGAAATCACCAGCAACACGGAACTCTCCCCCGGCGCCGCGCGCAGTGTGCGACACCTTTTGGTCGAATCATTGGTGCGCTCGCGCCAATATGAAAAGGCGCTGGCCAGCGCAATCGGCGATGAACTGCCGGTGTGGCGAGGTCTCGCCCTCGCCGGCCTAGGCCAGCACAAGAAAGCGCTCCCCCTCCTCTCCGCCTGTGTCGAACAACCGACGCACCCGATGTTCGAATACGCCCTGCTCACTTTAGTGGCGAGCCTGCGCCAGCAGGGTGATCTCGATGGCGCCGTGGAAATTTTACAAAACGCTGGAGACACATCGCCGCGACGCCAGTTGATCTTGGCCGAGCTGCACCTCGAACAGGAGAATTACGATGCGGCGCTCAAGCTGCTCGAAGGCGCCTCCGGTGGTGGCCCAGTGACCGTCCATGTCCGCGACTTACTCCGCGCCGAAGCCCTGCTCGCCCGCGACGCACCGGAAGAGGCGATGGCGGCGATCAGCGCGCTTTTGACCCTACCACCGGAAGCGCTGCCACCCAAAATCCGCTATCGCGCGACCCTGCTAATGGCCGATGCGATGGCCGCATCCGGAGGACGGGCGAAGGCCATCAGCCTGCTTAAAGGATATATCGACGGCGTGCCCGAAGGGCGTGGAGTGCTGTGGGCTTTCGACCGCCTGTTCGCATTAGACGCCTTCGGCTCGGAAGAGGGACTCGCGGTGCTGCGAGCTTGGACAAAATCTCCGCGCCCGGCGGTGGCGATGGCGGCGCAGCTCTACGCGGGGAACATCGACGGACGGGGCGAAAACCGCGACGGGGCGATCACCGAGCTGCAAACGCTGGCCAAGGGCGACAACCGCATCGCCACCCGCGCCAAGCTGTTGCTCTCCGAACTCTGGGTCGAGGCGGCGGACAAGGAAAAAGCCCTCGCCGCCCTCAAGGCACTTAAAGCATCGACCGACAATCCCGCGGTCGCCGCCCGCATCGCTTTCGTCGAAGCGCGCGCCCACTACAAAGGTGACGATTTCAAAACCGCCGCCGACCGTTTCGCCGCCGTGGCCGAAGGCGAGGGAATGGCCGTCGCCGGATCATACAACGCCGCGCTGGCCTCGCTGATGGCCGACGACGAACCGGCGTTCCGAGCGCGTCTAGCCCTGCTGCCCGAGGTGAGCGGTGCCGCAGCGCGCGGCGAACTCGGGGTGGAGAGGGCGCTCTACATGGCGGCCAATAACGAGCCGGAGGCGCGCGAAGCCCTGTCCGAATTTCTCCGCGCGCACAAGGGGCATCCGCGCGCGGTCGATGCGCATCTGGCGCTGGCCGGGCTGTATATTCTCGAGTGGCCACCAAAAGCCAAATCGGCCCGTGAATCGCTTACGGCAGCGCGAAAACTGGAGTCCGACGCCACCCGTGCCGAACGCGCAGATTACCTCGCGTTTTGGATCGAAGAAGGCAGTGGCGAACCGGAAGACGCCGTCAGGCTCGCCGAAATTTTCATCAAACAATGGCCAAAGTCCCCCCTCGCCCCGGGCGTCAGGATGCGCCAGGCAGAAGTCTATTTCCGCAACGGCGATTACCTCGAAGCCCTGCGCCATTTCGAGAAACTGACCGTCGATTATCCCCGCTCAGAACTCGCGGAGCCAGCGCTTTTCTTCGCCGGTCGCGCCGCCATGCTCACCCTGACCGAAGAAGGCTCGCAACGGGCGTTATTGCTTTGGCAGAAATTGGCAAAAAGCGACAGCCCACTGGCGCCATTGGCCAGGCGCCACCAAGCCCAGCTCAAACTCCGCCAGGGGGAACAGCAGGAAGCGCTGACCCTCCTCGACGCCATTCTCGACGCCACCCCCGGCGAACCCTTACGCACCTCCGCCCTGATGCTCAAGGGCGAGGCACTCTACCTACTAGGCACCGCCAAACCCGAACGCATGGGCGACGCCGTCGCCGTTTTTGACAACGCCCTAGCAAACCCCGAAATCAGCACCGCAGCACGCAACGAAATCCTCTTCCGCAAGGGCAAGGCACACGAAGGATTGGGGCAGATGACCGCCGCTCTCGACGCCTACCACTCGGTAACCACCGCCCCACGCAAACCTCTAAAAGACGGAGAAACCCCGGAATTTCGCTGGTTTTTCCGATCGGGGTTCGAGAGCATCCGCATCCTCGAGGCGCGCAAAACCCCCCAAGACATCGGCGCCGCCATCCGCATCGCCGACTTACTCGCAGACACCCTCGGCCCACGCAGCGCGGAAGCGCGCAAAACGGCCGAACAGCTGCGACTGGAAAATTTTATCTGGCAGGAGTAGAAACCACTTCCTCGTCGGTGATCCCAAACCACTCCTGATCATCAGCGCGGAGAAAGCGACCCGCTACGCGCATCCCTACACTCTCTTGAGTGAACCTAAATGCTCTGAGGATAGGATGCGTCGTTATCCCGGTATGCGAGTTGCTCGAACAAAAGGGATACCTTCTTGAAGTCGTCCTCCGGAACCGTGCTGGAAAACGCCTCGACGAAATCTCGATAGAAGTGATAGGAAACCTTAATTCTATTAGTAAGTTCGACATTTTGCCCGTCCTGGCGAAAAATTCTTGCCCCTTCAAGACAATCGACAGCCAGATGATAGGCGAAAATCACATTCTGGTGGTTGGGAATTCCCGTAATGTCACCCCCGAGAATCTCAGGTTTCAATCCATCCAGAATCGGGCGTTCTCCGACAAACCAAACGAAAAAGTAAGCAGCCTTCTTGAAAGGGCTTGCCTGCTCCAAGCCGTCCGCATGGGGAAAGTCCGGTCTTACCAAGACCCCAGCAACCGACGTAAGCTTCTCAGAATCAACCCGTAGCTCGGGAATTCCGAGCTTCTTCGCAAATCTGTCAATGTAGACCGCTATTGAACTCAAATTGCTCCACACTGTCGCATCAGGACGGTAAAGCAGATCGAAGGAAGCTGAATCCTGATCGCTCAAACTACCCCTTCAGTCCGAAGTCCACGAAGGAGGCGATCAGCGCTTTGTTCCGCAATTTTACCGATGTCATCCACGTTCGCCACCGCTCGCAAATTCCCACGAGCATTGCTGAACTGGCATGGAGAGGGCACGATGAGAGGTTTCAACGCTCCAGGTTCGGAGCTGGATCCCACGCGAAGAACTTCCAGTGTGATGGAACCTTGTGTCGCTGACATAAAATGGGCTAGAGTATCGGTTATTGGCAGACAGTTCCCTACCTAAGACGCGTAATCATGACGCACATCGCACTACCAGTCAAGATAGAATATTGCTACTTAACAGGGCGGAGGCCCTAAAAAACGGCACTGCTAGGATCGAAAATTCGCTGAACCCACCTCGCTCCACTTCCGGACGCAGATCAGCTACGACAGCACGAACTCGATGTCCTCGCGGCTCAATGCGCTCATCAGCGGGCGCTGTTCGTCGAGCGCACCGGCAACCAGATCCCGCTTCCGCTGCTGCAAGCGCAGAATTTTCTCCTCCACCGTGCCGCTGGCGATCAGCTTGTAGGCGGTGACGGGACTGGTCTGGCCGATGCGGTGGGCGCGGTCGGTCGCCTGCGCTTCGACCGCCGGATTCCACCACGGGTCGAAATGAATCAC
>QIKC01000295.1 GCA_003232855.1 Verrucomicrobiales bacterium | reverse complement strand
AATATCCATGCTCCGCCGCGTTTTCCTCCTTAAGAGAGCGGATGTGCTCGATAATCGATTGCTGGGGTTCAGTTATCATCGCCAATCAAATCCTCCGGTGTGCAAATCACGGATGGACGGTACCCGTGCGCCGACAGACAGTCTGAAATCCGTCGCCAATTGTGAGGGTTCGCTATGTGCTTGCAGTTCCAAGTGAGAAGATAATCAATCCTGTGAACAGATGCAACCGCAATATGAACCGCATCATCAGCCGCCTTGGTGGGGATTATCTGACGCTCGATTAAATCTTGAGCAATGGCTAAAACGTCGTTTGAAAGTTCCAGGAGAGGCACCGAATCAAGGATTGCTATTCGTCGATCAGCCATCTCGGCCTCTCCCCGGGAACATTCGTCAACCACTGTCTGAGAGCAGACCAAACTGTAATCGGATCTGTGATCGTCCCACCAGATTTTCGTGAGCTGCTGCCGGGCAGCTTCCACCAACAGAGAGGATGGTCGAGCCACGTAGAGGCTGGGAATCGTCGTTTCGATGTAGATCGATTCAGGCACAGTGCAAGGTTCCTATTTCTTAGCCGAACAGCATTATTAGAGGCATCGCATATTGATATGCTCTCGAGTTTCTGCGGTGGCTAGCGGGCTTTAAAAAAGCAGTTTTGTCCCGTATTGTCAAGGAATCAGGGCATTTTCTGTCCTTTTCCGAGAGCGCTGCTTTTTATTTCGGATCGAGTCATATTTTGGATGACTTCACCTCCTGATCGGGCAAGACAAATTGGTCTTGCGGTCGCCGAGCGTGCCGATAGCCTTATCGCATGCAGATTCAAGCCGAGATTGAAGATTCAACCCACCTGAAGCTGAGGCAACCGCTCGATGCAAAGGTTGGGAGTGTGATCATACTCGAGATCATTGAACCCTCCGAGCGAGATGAGTTCGCTTCCGGATCCGCAGCACTGCTTGAGCGGGCCTATGGCGAGGGAGAGCCTGATTACTCAGAGGCGGGGGAGCCGATCTAGGACTCCTGATGGTTTCGGAGGGCGACATTGTTGTAGCAGAGCTTCCGCAAGCAGACGGGTCAGTGAAGCTTCGACCGGTTCTTCTTCTGCGGAAGTTGCCGGGCTTCGGTGATTTCTTATCGTGCGGAATCAGCACGCAATTGCATCAGGCTGAATCTGGATTCGATATCATTCTCGATCAGAACCTGCCAAAATTCGGAGCCACTGGACTTCGGGAATCATCGGTTGTGAGATTGAATTTTTTGGCATCAGTCCCGGTCGATCGAATGAGGCGACATCTCGGGAGAGTGTCAATTGAGCTCTTGAGCGTTCTCCCGTCAAATCTCGCCAATCACCTTGTAGCACAACAACAACCCGACCAAGACGTCGATCCTAACGCCTGACACGCCACGAGCTCAAACCGTCATGACCATTCAACCATCACCCAAGAAATCGGAACGCGCTCTCGGTCAAGCGGACGATACGATCCTCTAAACTCGCTAATTAACAATACTTATTGACGAGCGGACTGATGCGAAAAGTCGGATTTTTATTTAGCTTTGGCTCGGGGGATTTAATGTGAATACGAACACTCGAACACTGCACAAAATCTCATTTCCGATTGGAGACAGATCGAGATGCTTTTTAATCTCAATGGGTTCAATTCGTGACTGCCTCCGAATCCCTAACCGTGACGGCAGCTCACCTTTTTTTCTTCCTGAAAAACCCCCTCCTCCCGGTCTCTTTTTCGGGGGTGACAGGATCGAGTTCGGCACTCGGCGGCGGCTTGGGAGTAATCGCCACACCTGGAATAACGTGCAACGCCCCCCCCACTGCACCCCCCACTGCGCCTCCCACCATCTCGCCCGTGACACCGAGGGCACCCTCGGCCAGACCCGCGATGCCACCGCTGAGCCCGAGCCTGATTTCGGGAGTTGCCAGCGGGCCGTTGACATCGACCTCGATCGACCCCGTCGTGGCGCCGGCGGCTAAACCCACGACGCCGCTGGGAATGATGTGAACCTTGATGCCGATCTGCTCGTTCGCCAGATCAACCGTGCCCGGGATCCTCATCTTCATCGACGCCGCCAGCAGCTCGATCCCCCCGGTGGAGATCACCCCGCGGTCGATTGTGAAAGGGCCGCGGACGTATCCCGCCTCTCTGTCGCGCAGCCCGAGGTTCAAGCTGTTGATCTCTAAGAACACCCTGCCCAGCAGCGGCAAGGCGTAGAGCTCGGTGTCGGCCACATCGATATTCCCCTCGCCACGTAAATCGGCTAACGACAGCGATCCGCTACCCCCGAAATTTAGCGAGGCGATGCCCGACATTTTTTTCTGGCTGCCCACCAGATCAGCGATCTGCGACATCGCCAACTGGTCGATCAGCAGCCCAATCTGAAACGGCAGAACCGGGTCAAAAGGCCGCGCCGCCACGTCAGCCCTCACCACACCACCCAGCACCCCAACGCTGAAATCTTTTGTCGAAACCACCCCGCCCTTCATCTGCAAATTGCTTACCAGTTGATCCAGTGCCAGCGGCTTGCCGTCGATGTCCAAAACGAAGCCCTCTTCGCTGGCCACCTTGAGCAGCAGATCGCTCGCCGCCAGATCACCCAGATCCAAGGTGCCGCTGCCTTCGATCTGCGGCCCGGAGGCGGAGGTGATCACCGCCAGTTTTTCGGCAAGCCCCGGCACCAACCCGCGTGCCAAATCGATCAGGTCGAGGTTCGAACTCAGCGTGTCTAGCCGCAGCCTACCCGCAGCCAGATCGATACCAGCCACCGCGTGGAGACGCTTCCCTCCCTGCTCGATCACCAGCTTCGGCACCTCGATATCCTCCAACCCACCACTCCATTCGGTATCGAAAGTCAATCGCTCAACAACTCCCTCCCCACCGCCGCCGACAAGCTCCCCCAGCGCAGAAATCGCAATTCCTTCGATCGTTCCGACGGCACCACGCATCGAGAACTCCTCGCCAAAGACCCGCGCCGCCAGCTTCGCCCCAACCTTGCCACCCAGCAAATCCACTTCGAGGTCATCGGTCGAAACCTCGCCCTCACGCAACACCACCGTGGCGGCAAAGGCGTCGATCACCAGCCGCTCCTCACCGACGCCCAACACGCACCCGTCCTCAATATCGATCATCACCCTTAAATCGCTGGCGGCGAGATCCGCGAACGCCACCTCCCCCTGCGCCCGCAACTGCGGCACACCCGCCTCCCTCACCACCGCGAAATCCTCGCGCAAGGACGGCATCAGCTCGCCGAGAAGCCCCAGCAGATCCAAATCGGAGTGCAACGATTTGATATTCGCAACTCGCCCCACCAGGTCGATCTCCACCTCGCCACGCAACGCGCCCTCACCATGCGCGATCTCCAGTTCGGCGATGTGCAAAGCGCGCAGATCCCCCGTCCAGTTGGCCGCTAACGACAGCTCGCCCGCCGCATCAGAAGCAAAGCCGAGCGCCTCGCTCAAGCGGGCGTTGGACAGCGGTCGCTCGGTGGTGATCGATCCAGAAATCGCTAGCGGATCGACAAACGGCCGCACCACGAGCTCGGCGGCAAACAAACCGCCGCAGTAGCCGACGCGCAGCGGCGTGACACGCAGCTCGTCCCCCACCAACCGTATAGTGAGCGACAATTCGGCCAGCTCCGTCGCCCCGTCGCCACGCCCTATCGACAGTCCCTTCGGCAACACCACCTGACCCCCGATATCGATGTCGAGTTCGGCGTCGAGTTCGGCGGCGCCCGAAAAAAACCATTCGGGTGGAGCCGGGTAAGAAACCATCCCCAGCCCCTCCGCAGCCGGCGGGTAGACCTCCGCGATCAAACGCAGCAGATCGATATCACAACGCAATTTTTCCACCTCCACACGCCGGGAATCGAGGTCATACGTCGCCACCGCATTCAAATCCCCCTCGCGGTAGCCCAAGTGCAACGCCCGCAACTCACCATGCCGCGCCCCCTTGGTCAAATCGATGTGCAAATTGGCATCGAGAACCCGCAGCGGTACCCCGCGCCACTTCAAATCCTCCCCAGTAACCGCGAGATCCGCCGAGGGCGCCTGCTCGGCCGAACCCGAAAACCCCACCTCCAAATGCAGCGGCGCGCCATCACTCTTCACCTCTAACCAACGCACGAAAGCGTCGAGACGCCCCAGCGTCGAGGCCAACATATCCGCCCCCTCCTGCGGGGACTCGTCCTCAACAACGAGCGAGCCGCTATCGTCGCCACCGCTTTGCAAGGCCGCCCACTCCAACACCCCCGACACCCCCAACGTGATCCCACCATAACGAGTGCTAAAATCATCGATGGCCAAACCCCGGCTACCCACCAACAGCTCACCCGCCGTTCTCTGCAGCGCCGGATCGGTGTCGCCGGTGAACACCTTCAAATTCGAATCCGCAAACGACACCTCCACACCGATCGCACCCATCCGTTTTTCAAAAAGGCGCACCTTCACCGCGATGTCGCTCAGGGTAGCCAGCGGCACCCGGCGAGCGACATCTTTGAACCACACCACATCCGACAGCACCAACCCACGCCCGCCGATCTGATCGACCCCACCAATTTCCACATACACCCCCTGTGCGGAAAGCCTCTTATCGAGCGTCGGCCACAGCGCCGAAAACACCTTGTCCCCCGCGAAATACAAAATGACGGCGACGCCCAGCAACATCACCAAAAAAATCACCGGCACCCCGACCAACAAGCGCTTCAGCCACTTTCGTCGAGCGCGCGGCGCCCCCTCAAGACCAGAATCCACGGGATTTTCCCCGTCGTCAGCATGTGATGGATTATCCAGAGTTCTTACGGGCTAGGAGGTTCGTAGAACCCGCAGCGTAGCATCCCCTGTTCTGCCGATCAATGCAGGTCTTCGAGGCAGCAACAACAACCTTGAGCTCACTTCTTATACGAAAAAATCAGTGCGCCGCAGGCGGACAAAACTCAAGGCCCACGGAGTCTCTCCATCCGCATCGAAACGCACGCGCTCCACCTCGGCGAAACCGAGCCCCTCCCATTCCGGAAATCTCGCAGCTCCCTCCTCTGCGGCGAAACGGTGATGCACCAGAGTCAG
>QIKC01000284.1 GCA_003232855.1 Verrucomicrobiales bacterium | reverse complement strand
AGGACGCTGCCGCTGAGGGCGGGTTGCTCGCGGACGGCGGTGATTTTGGCGCGGTCGATGAGGTGGAGATCGCCGCTGCGGGCGATGGCGATTTGGTTGGCGGTGAGGGCGACCCATTCTTCGGCCAGCGCGTGCGCGGGGTCGAGGTCGGCTAGGGCGTAGAGTTGCACGGGCTCGCCGGTTTCGCGCTCGATGCGGGCGCGGATTTCGGCGGGCATGGCGGGCGGCTGGTCGAGGTAGCGTTCGACGAGTTCGCGGTCGCGGTGTTGTGAGGGAGGGGGCAGTTTTAAGTGTTAAGTGTTAAGTTGGTGGAGTTCGGCACGCTAGCAGGGTCTTTTTTGGGGCGCCAGTGGTTGCTTGCGGGTTCTCGTTGCTGCGGTGGGGATCTCCGCTATGGGTCTGGCGTGGAAGAGATGATCCATTGGCTCGGGGTGAACTGGCAAATGTGCCTGGTGTTCGGGGTGCTGCTGTTTGCCATGCTGGCGTTTTTTCGCGAGTGGGTGCCGGCGGATATGGTGGCGATGTTCAGCTTGGGCATCGTTTTGCTGCCGGGATTGTTTGGTGATGATGCGGCGATTTTGGGCAAGGACGAGCTGCTGGGGGCGTTTAGCAACGCCGCGCCGCTGACTATCGCCTGCATGTTCGTGATGAGTGCCGGGCTGGAGAAGGCCGGTTGTATCCGCATTTTGGGTAAGGGTTTTCGCAAGATGGCTGGCACGACTTCCGAGCTGCGCGTGCTGGTGGTGCTGATGGTGACCGGGGCGGTGCTGTCGGCCTTTGTCAACAACACGCCGGTGGTGGTGGTGTTCTTGCCGATCGTTTTGTCGCTGGCGCGTAGCTCCGAGTTGAAGGCCTCGCGCTTGCTGATCCCGTTGTCGTTTGCGTGTATCCTCGGCGGCACCTGCACGCTGACCGGGACATCGACCAACCTGATTATCGACGGGAAGGCGCAGGAGCTGGGACTGGAACCGTTCACGATGTTCGAGTTGTCGAAACTAGGAATCGTTTATGCGGCGGTGGGGTTTGTTTACATGCTGACGGTGGGGCGCAAGTTGCTGCCGAAGCGCGAGTCGGTGACGGCGGATCTCTCGCAGCTGGAGGAGCGGGAGTTTCTCACTCAGGTGATCGTGCAGGGGGATTCGCCGATGGTCGGCAAGACGCTGCCTGAGACGCTGTTCAAGGAGGTTAAGGAGGCGCGGGTGATCGAGGTGCGGCGGCGCGGTAATCCGCTGGATACGTCGCTGAATTTGCTGAAAATCGCTGCTGGCGACCGGATATTGATCTCGGTTCATGGCGAGGAGTTTCAGGATTTGAAGGAGACTGAGGGGCTGCGCATGACGGCCTATCAAAACCTTAAACTGGAGACTTTGGAGCGGCGTCAGTCGATGATGATGGAGGGCATCATCGGGCCGCAGAGCCGTCTGCTGGGCAAGTCGCTCAAGGAGCTGAAATTCCGCCAGCGCTTTGGGGTGCTCATCCTGGGCGTACATCGGCAGAGTGGTGAGTTCCGGCGTAATTTCGATGACGTGCGCATTCAGGCTGGTGACAGTTTGTTGATCGAGGGGCCGCGCGCGGCGATCGCTCGGGTGCAGGAGGAGAAGGATTTTATTAGCCTCTCGGAGCCTCCAGAAAGTCCGGTGCGCAGGGGCAAGGCGCTGGTGGCGGCGGGCATCACAGTGGGTTTTGTTATCGCCGCATCGACCACCGGACAGCCGATCGTGGTGCTCGCTCTGCTGGCGGCGTTGGCGATGCTGGCCACGCGTTGTTTGGATCCGGCGGACGCCTATTCGGCGGTGAGTTGGAATATTATTTTTCTTATTATTGGAATGCTAGGTGTGGGCAAGGCGATGGAAGTGACGGGAGGTGCGGTGTTGATGGCGGACGGGGTGATGGCGGTGTTCGGCGATTCGTCGCCGGTGGTGGTGCTGGCGGCGATCTATATATTGAGTTCGACTTTGACCGAGATGATCAGCAACAATGCGGTGGCGGTGTTGTTGACGCCGATTGTCATCGGCATCGCGGCGGCGTTGGGGGTGGAGGCGCGTCCGTTTATCGTGGCGATGATGTTTGGTTGCAGCGCCAGCTTCGCGACGCCGATCGGCTACCAGACGAATACTTACGTCTATGGAGCCGGGGGGTATAAATTTTCCGATTTCCCCAAGGTCGGGGTGCCGTTGAATTTAATTTTATGGGGGGTGGCGACGGTGTTGATTCCGGTTTTCTGGCCGTTCGAATAGGGGTTATTTTCCCGGTGGCGTTGTTTTTTTGTAGAATAGACCGAGATTGTCCGAACTGATGAGTCGAAACACGATCATAGCTATCAATCTGATTTGGGCGACGCTTTGTGCGGGAGCCTTTATTATGGGGCGGGGTGCGGCGCAGAAATCTGCAGGTGACGGAGGGGAAATGCGGGGCGCGGCGACGGGAGTTCACGGCGTGGAGGGTTCGGCGATTTCCGGGGGCGCGTCCGACGTGGCAGCTTCGGGCTCTGCGACTAGCGACCGTTCGCCCGAAGCGGACGGTAGGGCGTTGGCTGCGGCCTTGGGCGACCGCGACCCGATTCGCCGCACGGCTCGTATCGCAGATATCCTTACCAACCTGAGCCCGGAGAACGTCGGCGCAGTGCTCGCCGCCTTCGAGGCGGGGCCGCGCAATGACGAGACCCGGAGCCACTTTCGCGAATTTCTTTACGCTTGGGGGAGGATGTCTGCGGAGGAGGCGATGGCTTACGTGCTGGATTCGGATTCGGAGTTCAGCGGGACGCGCGAAAGGATTTCGGCGATTTCCGGTTGGGCGGCATCGGATATTGAAGGGGCTCGGAGCTATGTGGATACGGTGGCGGACGCGGGTGCCAAGCAGTGGATGCGCTACGGGGTGATGCAGGAGATGCTGTACTCCGATTTGCAGGGGGCGATCGTCTATGCGGAGGAGAATGACAAAAGCCACGCACGTGGGCGGCAGTTAGCGAAATTAGCGCAGGCGATTTCCGAGCAGCGCGGCGTGGCCGGGCTGGAGGAGTGGGTGGCTGGGATCGATCATGATTCTGGTGGCAACGATTTGCTATCCTACAAAAAATATGCGGTCGGTATTACCCTCGACAAGATAGCGGCTGCCGACCCGCAGGCGGCGGCGGATTGGATCGGCGAGCATGCGGGGCAGCCGTACCTGACGGCGGCCGGGCTGGAGCGCGCGGCGCGCGGCGCGGCCGGGCCGATCGACGCGGAACTCGATTGGCTGGCCGGATTACCGGCGGTGGAAGGGCAGGGGCGAGCGATCGGCGAGCGGTTCGAGGATTTTATCCGCAGCGATTTCACTGGTGCCGGAGAGTGGCTGGCGGCGCAAGCGCTGGGGGCGAATTTTGACGAGGCGATCGAAGACTACGCCCGCTCTGCAGCGCGCGACGACCGCGAGGCGGCGTTGGCTTGGGCCGAACGCATCTCCGATCCCCAACTGCGCGCGAAAACCGTTGAGCGGATTACGACGCCGCGCCGGGGGTAGTGTAAGAGGTTTTTTGGTCGCTAATGTTTCGGGCCGTTGCCCGCGAGCATGTCCTCGGCCATCTTGCGCCAGAGCTGTGACTGCGCCTGATAGACCGTCATTTGCTCCTCGTCGAGGATCGGTGCCAGCGCCTCGAAGCGCGATGCTATGACGTTGTCGAGGTAGGGACTGAATTCTTCGGGGCCGGACATCTCGAGCAGGTCTTCGGGCGGTTCGGCGGCGACGTGTTCGGCGAACACTGCGAAGGCCGCGTCTTTCTGCTCGGCGCTGAGGTTGGCGATGGAGCCGAGCATGCCGAGCTCTTCGTTGGCTTTCCGATCGATGCGGTTTTGCTCCTGCTGCGCCTTGTAGTCAGCGTAGTTTTTTAGCTCATCGCCCTCGAGGTTGGCGGCGACCCATGCGTCGATGTTCGGAGTCGCGCCGCCGATGATGGCGAATTGTTCGAGCGTGGCGCCACCGCGGAACATGTTAGTGAAGGCCTCTTGGCGTTGTGTTCGCGCGGCTTCGAAAACTGCGGTGAACGCTTCCAGCGATTCGCCTTCGAGCCCCAAGCGGTCGACTAGAGTTCTGAAGGCCAGTTCGGATTTCGCTTTGCCGATACTCTGCATGACTTCGGACATCGAGCTCTTTTCGCCGTCGGCTTTCGGCTTGTTGCCGGAGGCATCCATCGCGGCTGAGGTTGCTGGTGTCGAGATGGTGGCGGCGAGTTGGGCTGCTGCGGAGCGGCGCAGATCGGTCACCTGCTGGCGCAGGCGAATTTCTACTTTGCGCGAGGCGTCACGGTCGAACTGGGCGTTGGCGAGTTCCTGTTGCAGTTCTGCCAGATCGTCTGCTCCGGGTGGGTACGTTCGGTATATGCCAAACATTACGCCGGCGCCGACGAGCGCCCCTAGGAGAGTAAGGATCCCGATCTTCATGGGGCAGGATAGGAGGAGGGTGAGGGGCGAGTCAAGGCGAGCCGTCACGATTTTGGCTTAAAAATGGCGTGGCTGGGGGACGATCGGTACATGAAAACTGACGAGAAGGTGGCGACCGAGGTCATGGGCTGCGTCGCGTCGCCGGTGAAGTTCTTTCGTGACAAACTGCCAAAACGGGCGAAGGCTCAATGTGTTCAATCAGAATTAAACCGAACTCCACAAACTAAACAACATTACTATGTACCTATCTATGACTTCCAAAATTGCAATCCGTGTGGCTCTCTGTGCCGCTGCCGCTGTAACCCTTTCAAACTGCAAAAAGGCCGAAGAGGCTGTCGATGGCGCAGGCGATGCCATGAAGAAGGCCGGTGACGCTGTCGTCGAGGGCGGAAAAGCTGCTGGCGAGAAAATGGCTGACGGCGCCAAAGCCGCTGGCGAAAAAGTGGCCGAGGGCGCAAAAGCCGCTGGCGAAAAAGCTGCTGATGCTGCGAAAATGGCCGCTGAAAAAACCGCCGATGCTGCGAAGATGGCTGCTGAAAAAGCTGCCGATGCTGCGAAAATGGAAGTCAAAGCCGCCGGTGAAAATGGCATTGATGCGATCAAAAAAGGCGTCGAAGCCAAAGGTGACGCCGCCGGTGAAGCTGGTGACGCCGCTGGTGAAGCGATGAAGGAAGAAATGAAGGACGCGGCAGGCCAGTAGCCGCAGTTTCCCGATCTTTCAGATCAAATTAAGAACCCCGTTGGCGATGTGCCAGCGGGGTTTTTTGTTTTTTGTGGCGCGGCTTTTGGAGAGAGGGGCAGCGAGAGTTGGCCAGCTATTTCGCGTTCGCTGCGCAAGGGGCTCTTCGCGCACCTGCGCGAGCACGATCCCGGCTGGCTGATTAAGAAAACCCGCCAGCGTTTACCGGAGATGCGCGAACCGTTGGGAGATGCGCGAACCGTTGTTCCGAGCGTTTTGGCATCATGGAAAACGCTGGTTACTGCGCCGCGTCATCGGGCGCCGGTTCGGGCTGGGAAAACGATAGGCGTTCGAGCACGCGGAAGTAGAATAGCGGGTCGATACCCGGGAAGCTGCGCGCTTCGTGGAATGCGCCGGGCTGGTCGAGGATCTCGAAACCGCTGCTGTAGTCAGGGTCGGCGCGGTTCAGTTGCCGGTAGCCGAGTAATACTAGCAGCGGCAGGCCTTTTTCGTCGGCGGTGCGGATTTCGGCGGCCAGATCCTCGCCGTTTTTGGCGAACTTTGCCTCGGGGAAATACACTTGCAGCATGCGCCCGCCGAGCCCGTAACCGACTACGTGAGAGGGGCCGCTCTCCTCAGCGCGCATTTGCAGGTGCTCGGCGACGTCGGCAAAGGGGGCGTAGGCGCGAGTGGCCAGTAGGCTGCGCTGGGCGCGTGTGGTGTAGAGATAGAGTCCCATGACGACGATCCCGGCAGTGGCCGCTAGAGCTCGCCGCGCACCGACCCCACCGATTAGGCTAGTTAGGCCAATCCCGAAACAGGCGGCGAAGGGCACGAGGATATAGATGATATAACGATGGTAAAAAAACTGCCCCAGCAGCCAAGTTACCAGCAGCGACAGCGCCGCCGCCGCTGCGATCCCGCCGAACATTACGGCGCCGCCGGGGCGGCTGCGGCACAGGCGGATCGCTCCGATGATCACTGTTAGGGTCAGTAAGCCCAGCGTCAGCCAAGTCGCCACCGGCGCGCTGGCGAACTGCGCGGAGAGTGAAGGTAGTCCCGCCGCTTCCACCCCGCCGCCGACTGCGACGTCCATGCCGAAGGCCATCTGGCAGAGCGCTTCCAACAAGCGCCCGGCACTCAGTAGGGCGTGGTCGTTGACCTCGCCCCAGCGCAGCGCCTGCAGCACGTTGGGCATGAAGAGCGGCAGGAATGCCATCGCCGCCATGATGTTGACCACTAGCAGCCGAACCCATGCTCGCGAGCGGTCGGCGCCTGCGCGCCACTGGTAACCGATGACGATGAACCCGGCGACTGTGAACGCGCCCGCGTACCAGAACCCGTTCGGTAGGCTCCAGGTGAGCAGTAGTTGGTTGAGCCCGAACAGCAGCCAGTAACGCCAGCGCCCGCGCTTGTCGCTGAGTGCGCAGGTCAGCCACAGGCAGCCGAGGATGATCCACAAAACCGCAAAACTGTAGGCGCGCGCCTCTGTCCCATAGCGGATATGCCAAGGGTGTAGTGCTAGGAAAAACGCCGCAGCTATGCCGCCCAGCCCGAATCCCCAACGTCGCACTAACAAAGCAATACACAGGATCGAAGCCAGCCCGGCGGCGAGGGTCGGCGCGCGTACCGCCAGTGGCGTGAACGCGTGGTCGGCGGCGCCGGTCGCGTGTCGCCAGACCGATTGGGAGATCTTCGAGGCGGCGGATACCGGCGGGTGGTTAGTCGGTTTCCGGTAGGTCCACAGCGCGTGCTGCCAGTCGCGCTCTAGGAAGCGGTATTCGTCGGGCGCGTCGCGCTTCTCTTTCAGGTAACCCAGTGAGGCGTGCTTGACCGCCCAGATTTCGTCCCACCACAGGCTGCGTTTTGCCAAATCCCAGCGCGCGTAGCCGCCCAGAGCGACCGCCGCCAGCACCAGAATCCAGAACAGCGGCGGTGC
>QIKC01000139.1 GCA_003232855.1 Verrucomicrobiales bacterium | reverse complement strand
TCGCGATCAGAATACGTCGCGGCCATCGCACCGCTCAGGCAGCCAATCACCACCAAAACAAAGGTCGCCAACCCAGCCAAACTTCTCTCACGCTTTGAACAATTTTCTCGCATCGCCATAATTTGCATAGCTTCTGCGAGAGCATTGCTTCGGAAATTATGGTTTGCAAGGATTTTTATTACAAATGACGATCATTTGTGAAAAAACTCTCAACAATGGGAATTATCGACTATTTTTACCCGCGCCGCTTAGGCGGAGGCGATTTACGCGGCGGGCGCGCCCCCCGCCGTCGATCGCCGGTGACTTCACCTCCAGCGCCGCGCTGCGTTCTGGTATCACGCTTACGCGCCTCGCTCCACTTTGGCTTGTGTTTGCGCGGCGGAGCAGCCCCATCGACGGGCTTTTTTCGCTTCGCCGAGCCGGTCTTCCCCTTGCCAGAACCTCCCCGAGCGGACGACGAGCGCTTGCCGCCGGCCCAGCCCCTGCGGGACTTCGTCGAACCGCTGCGCGAAGGAGGCGGCGGCCCGGAAAAGGAAATGTTTTCGCCCTCGAACCCCTCGATCTCAACACGCGGGATACGCTTTGCCAAAAGCTTCTCGATTTCCGCCAGCTTCCCGCGCTCGGCGTTGCACACCAGCGAATGCGCGGCCCCCTCATCGCCAGCGCGACCGGTGCGACCGATGCGGTGAACGTAATCCTCCGGTGCATCGGGCAATTCGAAGTTCACCACGTGCGGCAGTTGGCGAATGTCGAGCCCGCGCGAGGCCACATCCGTCGCCACCAACACCCTCACCGCGCCCCGCTTAAAATCCTCCAACGCGCGAGTGCGCATGGCCTGCGTCTTATCGCCGTGAATCGCCACCGCGCGAGCGCCGTTCTCCCGCAACTGCTTCGCCAGCCGGTCGGCACCGATTCGGGTGCGCGAAAACACTAACACTTGCCGCCAGTCGCCGTCTGCGATGAGCTTCGACAACAACTCCCGCTTGCGCGAGCGCAGAACCGGATGCACCACCTGCTCCACCCCCTCCGCAGCGGTGTTGCGACGCGCGACCTCGATCGACATCGGGTCGCGCAAAATGGCACCGGCCATGCGCCGTATATCCGAGGAGTAAGTCGCCGAGAACATCAGGTTCTGCCGCCGCGCGGGCAGGCGCTCGATGATCCGACGAATGTCCGGCATGAAGCCCATGTCGAGCATCCTGTCCGCCTCATCCAACACCAAAATCTCAATCTTCGATAGGTCGAGCGTCCGCTGCCCAACATGATCCAAAAGCCGCCCCGGAGTGGCCACCACCACGCCGACCCCACGCCGCAGTCGGCTCACCTGCGGCGGCATTTTGACCCCGCCGTAAATCGCCACACTGTGTATCCCCAAACCTTTGCCATACGAGCAAAATCCCTCCTCGACCTGCACCGCCAACTCCCGGGTCGGAGCCAGCACCAGCGCCCGCGGCGCGCGATCCTTACTACGACACTGAAACTGCTTCTGCAAGATCGGCAAAGCGAAGGCCGCCGTCTTGCCGGTGCCAGTCTGGGCGCCGCCCATCACGTCGCGCCCCTCCAGCACGGCGGGAATCGCCTTGGCCTGAATCGGCGTCGGCTCGGCATAGCCCTTGGCCACAACCGCCTCCACGAGTTCTGGAATCAGGCCTAGTTGATCGAAAGTCGGCATTTGCCGCTCAGATACGCCAGTTCCGCCCCGCGCGACACCGATTTCGATGGCTGGCGCTCCGTGCAGGCGAGTTCAAGACGCATTCATCAGTTCCTCGATCTCCTCAGCCTCGATCGGGATGTCGGCCATCAGGTCGATATTGCCATCGGAAGTGATCAGATAATTGTTCTCCAAACGGCACCCCAAACCCTCCTCGCGAATGTAAATTCCGGGCTCGATAGTAAGAACCATCCCCGGTTCTATCGGCGCCCAGACATCTCCGACATCGTGCACGTCGAGCCCAATGTGGTGCGAGGTTCCGTGCATAAAATATTTCCTGTAAGCCGGCTTATCGGGATCCTGAGCATCGATATCCTTCTGCTCTAACAACCCGAGCCCGAGCAATTCCGCCTCGATCATCTTCCCCGACGCCTCCTGATATTCCTTCAAAACGATTCCCGGCCGCAGCATCTCCGCGCACCCGCGCATGGTGCGCAACACCGCATCATAAACCGCCCGCTGGCGCTCGCTAAAGCGACCATTGACCGGCACGGTGCGGGTCAGATCGGAATTGTAATTGGCATAGCGAGCAGCGGCGTCCATCAACAACAAATCGCCATCACGGCAGGTGCCGTGATTGTCCAAATAGTGCAACACACAGGCGCTCTTCCCGGAGCCGACGATCGGCTGGTAGGCGAAACCCTCGGAGCCGCGGCGCAGATACTCGTGGATCATCTCAGCCTCGATCTCGTACTCGGTAACGCCGGGTTTGATAAATCCTAACAATCGGCGGAACCCGGCCTCAGTAATAGCGCAAGCCTCGCGGATCAGCCCTATCTCCAGCTCGCTTTTGACAAGTCGCAGCCCAGCCATCAGCGGTGCCAAGCGCCGGTAATCGTGCAGCGGAAACGCCCGCTGCGTGGCGTGGATAAAGCGCAGGTCGCGCGTCTCCACCTCGGCGGCAGCGCGCGGGTGCTCGTTGCTGTTAAGGAACACGTGTTCGGCCGCAGCCATCAAGTTACGAAAAATTCCGGGGAAAGAATCGACCCAGTGAACCCGCTGGATACCGGAGGTTTTCTCGGCCGATTCCCTGCTGTGCTTCTCCCCCTCCCAGACGGCGATGCTCTCGGAGGTCTCCCTGACGAAAAGCATCTCGCGCTGCCTCTCGTCCGGGGCATCCGGGAACAACACCAGCACGGTCTCCTCCTGGTCGATCCCGCTCAGGTAGAAAATGTCCGAATTCTGACGCAGCGCCATCGTGCCGTCGGCGTTAGTCGGCAGAACATCGTTAGAGTGCAACACGACGAGAGAACCGGGCGGCAACTCCGCACGCAACCGTTCGCGATTGTCGATAAATAACTGGGGATCGATCTTCTGATAACGCATGCAGTTGCTTCGTTATCCCAAGATCACCCCCGCGTCGAGAATCGAAGCCATCACCAGACGCATATTCCAAAATAAACAAATCATCACTGGCGTCAGACTAAATATGTAGATAGAATACATATTATGGAGATCAGCCAGTTCACCGACTACTCGCTGCGCGTGCTAATCCGCGCCGCGCTCTGTGCTCCGGACGAGCGCACCTCCGCCCGTGAGATCGCGGAAGGTTACGGCATTTCTCACCATCACCTCGTGAAAGTGGCGCACAACCTGTCAAAGCTCGGCTATCTGAAAACGTCTCGTGGGCGCGGCGGCGGCATCGCGCTCGCCCGCCCCGCCAAGGAAATCCTCGTCGGAGAGATCGTGCGCAAGACCGAAACTCTCGCCTTGGTCGAATGCCTGAGCGCCAGCGGCGGCGGCTGCCCGATCTCGCCAATCTGCGATTTGAAACACGTCTTCGCCGAAGCGCGCAACGCCTTCCTCGCCGTGCTCGACCGCTACACGCTCGACGACTTAGTGCGCCCCAAAGCCGCGCTCCTGTCCATTCTCCATCCCGTGCAGGCGACCGCCACCAACTGATTTTCCCCATGCGCCCCTGTCTCCGCATCCTACTCCTCACCGCCGCGCTCGCCACCCTCCCGGCGCACGCCAGATTCCTATTCTACGAAGAGGCACCGATCCGCTATTCCGATACCAAAGCGAAAGGCCCGCTTTCGAAAATCGCCACCGAAATCGAGGCCGGCAGGCTCGCCTTCGACAGCTCCAGCGAGAAAAATTTCCTGCGCGATTTCCTACGCCACCTCGAGGTGCCGGTGGAGTCCCAAGTGCTGGTGTTCTCGCGCACCAGTCTCCAGAACGACCGCATCAGTCCATCGCGACCGCGAGCGATTTACTTCTCGGAAGACTTCTACGTCGGTTGGGTACAAGGCGGCGACATCGAAGTAATCGGTAGCGACCCGGACATCGGCCCAGTCTTCTACCGCCTCACCACGCCCTTCGGCAGCCATGACAAAGCGCAACTTATCCGCGATGCGCAATGCCTCGACTGCCACGGCAGCTCCCGCACCGATGGCTATCCCGGCATGATCATCCGCTCAGTCTACCCGGACAAGATCGGCGCCCCGATATTCGGAGCGGGCACCCGCCGCACCGACCACAGCAGCCCGATCAGCGAACGTTGGGGCGGCTGGTTCGTCACTGGCGAAAACGCAGGCAAGCGACACCTCGGCAACATTTATTTCGAAGAAATCAAACCCGGCGAGGCCACTCCCGCCAAAGATTTCGGCGCATCCCCTAACAACTTAGAGAAAGCATTCAACACCTCAAAATACCTTGTCGCCACCAGCGACATCGTCGGGCTCATGGTGCTGGAACACCAAATCATGGCGCACAACGCCATCGTCAAAGCGAACCTCAACACCCGGCGCTGGATCTTCATCGATACCAGCATCGGCGAAAGCGCCGGTCGCACGCCGAGCAAGATCGGCAAAACCACCCGAGCTCTCATCACCCGCGGCGCGAGTGACTTGCTGCGCGTGATGTTGTTCAGTGAAGAGGCCGCGCTCGAAGGCTGGGGAATCGAAGGCGGAAAAGCCTTTCAAGACGCCTTCGCCGCCGACGCCGAAACCGCCCCCTCGGGCCACTCGCTACGCGATCTGCAACTACTCTCGCGGCTTTTCAAAAACCGCCTCAGCTACATGATCTATTCCAGCGCCTTCCACAATCTGCACCCGATGATGAAAGCCGCGTTCTACGAGCAGCTATGGGCTGCGCTAAGCGGCAACGGCGACCCCGAAATCTGCGGTCATCTCTCCGAAAAAGAACGCATCCGAATTATCGAAATTCTCCGCACTACCAAAGACGACCTGCCAGACTATTGGAAGGCAAAGTGAGCCTCTTTACCTCCCGTTGCTTAAAATTTCAGCCTATCTAGTGCTTCACCAAATCTAAGCTGTCGGATTGCGGAGGAGGCAACCGCAGATTACGCAGATGAACGCGAATTTGAAAAAAGCGGCGGAAGCTTCCAATAAATCGGTGTTAATCCGCGTAATCGGCGGTTTGATTTGAATCC
>QIKC01000324.1 GCA_003232855.1 Verrucomicrobiales bacterium | reverse complement strand
GAGGAGGGCTTTCATGGTTGGGTCAGGGTGCGGCGGCTGGCTGCGCGGCGGTAGTTTCGCTGGGGGAGGCGGAATTGCAATCGGCGGATAACTGCGGGGTGTGTTTGCCTAAAAGCGTGACTGTTGCCAGAGTTTGTCTGGCGATTTGTGGCGGAGCTTTGCAAGCTCCGGTGCCTTCGGTGATGGGATACGGAGGTTGGAAACCTCCGTTACATTACGGTGTTGGAAGGGGGTTGATTCTCTTGGCGCGTTCCTCTAGTCTGAGGGTGGAATTATGATCGAAATTGCATTTTACGCGCCGGGACTCCGTGTGGGGGACAACGTCTTGAAACTGGGACATGGCTTGGAGGTCTTCGTGGGGGTACATTACCATGTCGATGTCGACCATGACATCGTGTATTTCGACATGGAGCGACCGGTGGTCACGGTGGCACAGTTGGAGCAGGTGTTCACCGGGATCGGACTGGAGCCGCGGCCGGTCGGAAAAATTCCAGAGGAACTGACCCCGCGCACCGGCACCGGAACCATGCGCCTTGGCTAATGGGAATGGCGCGCCTCCAGATGGGGTAACAAAGTGAGAATACTAGGGCGCGCAATTCTGGATTCCCTGACCTACCTCGGTCAGGTCGGGGGGCTGTTGTTCGAGTCGATCGGGTTGATGCTGCGCGGGCGTTGGAGGCCGCGACTGGTCGCGCAACAGATGGTCGAGATCGGTTTTGGTTCTCAGATCGTGGTGATCGTCACCGGCGCTTTCACGGGCGCAGTGTTTACCGCGCAGTCCTATTTCCAAGCGACGAAACTCGACATGGAGACCGGGATCGGGGGGCTGGTGTCGATCGCCATGTGTCGTGAGCTGGCGCCGGTGCTGGTGGGGCTGATGATCACCGGCAGAGTGGGGGCGGCGATGGCGGCGGAGATCGGGACGATGAAGGTGACTGAGCAAGTCGATGCTCTGCGCGCCATGGGCATCAGCCCGACGGGGTATCTCGTGGTGCCGCGCTTCATCGCGATTATGATCTCCATGCCGTTGCTAATCGCCGAGGCGATTTTGTTCGGGATCGTCGCCTCGTGGGCGATCGCCGTGCTTCTCTACGGTGTCTCCGAGGCTTGGTTCATGCACCACCTCGAGGTGTTCACCGAACTCGAAGACATCGCTTTTGGGATGATCAAAGGTTTCATCTACGGTATCCTCATCTGCTTGGTTGCCTGCCACCAGGGGCTGGTGGCGAAGGATGGTGCCGTGGGGGTGGGTCGCGCCACGACGCGCGCCGTGGTCATCGCCTCGCTGGCGGTGCTCATCTGCAACTTTTTCCTGACGATCGTGCTGACGAAGGTCTTTCCCTTCGGCGAGGGCTAGCCCCCGTTTTCGCGCAGCACGTTCTGCAGCGCCGTTTGGAATTCGGCGAGGTCTTGTTCGGAAGGCTGGTAGCCTTCGGTGCTGGGGTCGAGCCCGAGCCGGCCCATCTGGTCGAGATACCACGCGGCGTTTTCCCCATCGCTGAAATTCACGCGGCCACTGACGACGGCGTGGGGTTGGGTGATCTGATCGACGGTGAGGGACACCCCGCTTGCCCCGCCGACCGGCAGCGCAGCGTCGGCTTCCGGCGGTGTTTGATCCGCTTTAGGTAGATCTTCAGGCACATCTTCTGGCGGCTCGTCTTCTTTGTCCCCGGCCAGCTCCAAACCGAGATCGCCGAGCAAAAAACGGGTGTCGAGATAGGTGAGGGAGATGTCGAGTTCCGTTTTCAGCCGGCTCTGGATTTCGCCGAGGTCGGCTCCTTCTTCGACCCAAGAGGTGACGGTAGTTTGCTGTGCTTCGGTGAGATCCATGGTGACTAGGTAGCGCGTTGCGCCGGGGGCGCAAGTGCGGGTGGGAGAGGGGGCGCGGTATCCTTTCTACTTCGCCTCGACGATGGCCAGCAGCGCGCGAATTTTCTTGGCCAGTGAATTCACCTGTTCCTCGGTGGGGGCGGGCGGCGCGGCCTTTTCTTCGCTCTCTTCCGCGGCTTCTTCCTCCGGGTCGTAGCCACCGAGATCGGCGAGGATCTCCTCCAGACCCTCGGCGAGCTGGATGATGTGGGGGCGTTCTTGCAGTTTGGGTTCCAGCCCGCGCAGCGTTTCGATAAAATAGGCGATCACGTCGGTGCGGTTCAGCTGTTTCGCCTTGCGCTCCGAATAGGGGTCGGAGGAAGTGACGGCGGCGATTTCGAAGGCGCGCAACCAACCGCCGAGGGCGACGAGGTGGGCGATATCGACGTCGCGCAGCAGCACCATCTCCGCCTCCACGTCGGCTTGGGTTTTCGACAGCTCCACCTTGAGCTGCTCCCACTCGCCGAGGCCGCTGCTCTCGAGAATGCTTTTCGCGTGTTTGGTGACGCGCATGCCGGCACCGAGAACCTTGGCTTGCTTGAGCACCGCACGGGCAATTTTTTCCAACTCGGAGACCTTCTCTGCCTGCACGACGAGGAAGCCGTCGGAGATCAGCGCGCCGAGCCCGAGAGCCACGATCGAGCGGTCGCGCGAGATGGTTTTGGGAATTTCCCGCTTCAGGCGGTCGTAGGGGAGGGTGCCCAGATCGTCGAGGTTCTCGAATAATTTCTTGATCGAGGGGGTGGTGAAGTGGTTGACGCCGAACTCCTCACGAACGTGCTCGTCGCCGATCAGGTCTTCGGGAACCTCTTGTGCGTAAAGGGGTAAGGAGAATAGGAGGGCGGTGAGGCTGGTTGCGATAAATCTCATGAGGGAGGTATTATTTCGTCGTCGGCGCACCCGATCGGTTGATCGGGTTGCGGGGTGGCGAGTCGGTTAAAGTATGGGGCATCGGCGCGACCACTTCGAGCGAATATTCGCGTAAATGCTCCTTGACCATAGAATTTTTAAAAGGATTGTAGGCGTCCGATTGGTCGCGGGTCGGGTCGCCTTATTTTTTTCATTCTCTTTTTAGTCAGTAGTACGTATGGGCCACATAGCGACCTCGGTTTGGATTATCTGTTATTTCGTCGTCTTGCTGGGGCTCTCGGCTTACGGGCTGCACCGGTATACGATGATCTATCTATACTGGAAGCACTCGCGGCGCAAGCCGGAGCCAGATTCTCACTTCAAGCAACTGCCGAAGGTGACAGTGCAGTTGCCGATTTTCAACGAGCTGTATGTCGTGCGGCGTCTGATCAAGGCGGTGGCGAACATCGACTACCCGAAGGATCTGCTGCAGATTCAGATCCTGGACGATTCGCTCGACGAGACGCGGGCGATCTGTCGTGAGGAGGCGGACAAGCTGATCGCGCGCGGGTTCGATGTCGAGCTGATCCACCGCAGTGACCGCACCGGTTTCAAGGCGGGTGCGTTAGAGAAGGGCATGGAGAGCGCCAGCGGCGAATACATCTACATCTTGGATGCGGATTTCGTGCCGGAGCCGGAAGTGCTGCACGACATGATCCACTACTTTACGAATGAGAAGGTGGGCATGATCCAGACTCGCTGGGGGCATCTCAACAAGACGTTTTCGATTCTGACGCGGGTGCAGGCATTGTTTCTCGATGGGCATCTCGCGGTCGAGCAGACCGCGCGCAGCCGCAGCGGCCGCTTCTTCAACTTCAACGGCACCGCCGGAATTTGGCGCAAGACCTGCATCGACGATGCGGGCGGCTGGGAGCATGACACCCTCACGGAGGATCTCGACCTCAGCTACCGCGCGCAGATGAAGGGCTGGAAATTCATCTATCTCAAGGACGTGGTGACCCCAGCCGAGCTGCCGCCGACTATGGACGGCTTCAAGTCTCAGCAGCATCGCTGGGCGAAGGGCTCGGTGCAGACTTGCCTGAAAATGTTGGGGCCCATCTGGCGCAGCGATTTGCCACGCATGGTCAAGTTCGAGGCCACCGCTCACCTGACTGCCAACTTTGCCTACCTGCTGCTGATCCTGCTCTGCGTTTTGGTCAATCCGGCGATGCACCCCGAAACCGGTTGGGTGCGCACCGTGTTGTTAGATATTCCGATCTTCTTCGCCACCTCAGTGTCGGTGGCGCTCTTCTATATTACCGCGCAGATCGCGATCAACCCGAGCCCGATGAAATGGCTGCGCGAGATTCTCTATCTGCCGGTGCTGCTGGCGCTGGGGATCGGCATGTCGATCAACAACGGCAAGGCGGTGATCGAGGCGCTGCTCGGCAAGGAATCCGATTTCGTGCGCACCCCCAAATACGGAGAACAGAAGAAGCGCTCCGGTGTGCGGAAAAGCAAATACCGGGCACTCAAATCGGTGGCTCCGGCCTTCGAGATCGCGTTCTTCCTCTATTTCAGCTACCTAGTGATCGACGCCGTAGCACGCGGCCATTGGTTCGGGGTGCCGTTTCTGGCGCTCTTCCAGATCGGTTTCTTCTTGGTCGCCTACGGCTCGATGCGGCAGTTGCTGCCGAGTTTTATCCTCGGCACTGTGGAGCCGGACGAACCCGCGCTCGGACTTTAGCGGCGGCCTGTTCGAGGTGGATTCCCTCCGGCTGGTGATAAGTGCCTAGCACGTATCCTCAGCTTCTCAGCCTGATTTACCCGGCTTGAGAATCAGCCCAAAACGCTCCACGAAGTGACGGTAATCCCCATCGCGGGCGATGAGGGGCATTCCGTGATCGAGGACATAGACGGCGATCATGGTGTCGAGGGTTCGTGCTTTTTTCTTGGCTGCCAAGATCGTGGCTCGCGCCTCTCCGGCGCGTTCCTAGAATCCGGGTTTCATTGGCATTTGCGGTAGATCGAGAATGACGGTTTTGACCTCATTGCTAAGATTGCGTGCACTGAACAATTCAGTCACCAGAAAAGGTGGCATGATCAGCGTCTCATCCCTGATCGCCTGCCTGAGTAAATCAACGTCTTCGGCTTCTTCCCCTTGGAGGTAAGCAACGAAGCTACTGGTATCCACCCCGATCATGCGTTTTTACCGATCAAGACGAGAGGCTTCGAGATCGAGATCCAGCTTGCAGCTCCCTTCCAGCACAAGCAGCTTCCGGTAAGCAGGGCTCGCCGCCAGCTTCTCCAACCCGGCTGTGATCGTCTCCGTTACCCCGCCGCCCGTGAGTTTCTGCGCATCTTCCAGCAACGCTGTCGGGATTTTCACCGTGATTTTCCGAAGTGTTTCTGTCTCAGGCATCGCTATGGCTTCCTCCGTACACAGTCAGCATACCAGCTTTTAGGATGGTTTGCCAACGGGTTTCAAACCCCGCTTATTCCCACCAAAATTTATCACGCGCTAATCCGGAAAAAGGTTACTGGCGATCTCTGCGCTTTTTTTGCTCAATCTCGGCAGCCCTCCGGCTCGAAGAATCCCTCCGATTTTGGGTCGTAGTTGTCAGGTGTCCGCGT
>QIKC01000329.1 GCA_003232855.1 Verrucomicrobiales bacterium | reverse complement strand
GTGCTGTGCCGTCTCCTCGTCGCAATGTTTAAGCCTGATCGCCTCACCAGCCCTTGTAGCTCAGATTCCCAGCACGGGAATTCCCGGCAATGGGATTGGGTTATCGACGAGCGCCCTAGCGA
Organism: Verrucomicrobiales bacterium; assembly: GCA_003232855.1. Lineage (GTDB taxonomy): Bacteria > Verrucomicrobiota > Verrucomicrobiia > Verrucomicrobiales > DEV007 > SZUA-55. The sequence goes on along the minus strand of QIKC01000329.1, from coordinate 5,665 downwards.
ACTGATGATGTACTCCACCTTTCGCCAGATCATCAGGGGCACGGTCGGTTCTATTTCTATCAAGATGTGCCTACTGGTGTAGAAACGTCCGGTCAACGTCTAGCCCGAAACTCCGTTCCACCCCCGATAGCAAACGAATTTATGGTACATTTCAATTCAGCCAAAATCGTTTTTGTAGCCGCCGTGCTCGCCCTCTCTGCCGTCCCTGTGGCGCGCGCTCTCCAGACCGTGACCGATTTGAGAGACACCAGATCCGGCGGCTTGCGCAACCAGATCGAAACCGCTTTCAACGGCGAAGTGATCGTTTTTGCGGATGACCTTTCCGGAGCGACGATCCACCTGACCGAGGGGCCGATCGTGATCAACAGGAGCGTCACCATCATCGGCCCCGAAGGGGGTATTACGGTGACCGCCGATGGGCTAAACGGGGTCTTCGAGATTACCAATCCGAATCGGGTCGTGAGCATTTCGAACATGCACATCACCGGCGGCGTAGCCAGCACCGGCGGCGGGTTTTTCAATGCGGGGAGTCTGACCTTGGACAAGTGCCTGTTCTCGGAGAACGTCGCCACTGGTGCCGGGGGTGCCATCTCCAACACCGGCACCCTCACCGTGCGCACCTGCACCTTCTCAGTGAACAGGGCGGGGGTGGCGGGCGGGGCGATCCATCACTCGGGCGACTTGCCTGTCCGATTCACTCAGTGCACCATCTCCGCCAATACCGCGCCCTCGGGAGCCGGCATCGCCAACTTGGGCACCGACCTGACTTTGGATAACTGCATCGTCGCCGACAACACGGGATCGAACCTCGCCGGGGTGGTCGACACCCTAGAAGGCGTCAACCGCCTGATCGACGGAGCCGAACTCCTGCCACTGGGCACCTATGGCGGATCCTTACCCAGCATGCGCCCGCGGGTGGGCTCGCCTGTCATCGATGCCGCGACGGCCTCGAGTGAACTGACCGACCAGCGCGGTCACGCGCGCAACAAGGACGGCGACGGCGACGGCACACCCGCACCGGATCTCGGAGCCATCGAATCTGGCCCCTTCAGGATCGTCGACACGGCGTCGGATGTGCTTGGTGCCCCAGGCAATTCCCTGCGCGAGGCTCTCGCCGCAGTTCCCGACCCGGAGGAGAACCACATCATCTTCTCCCCGGGGATGAACGGCCAGACCATCAGCCTCCAGCAGGGCGAACTCGTGGTCGATGGGGGGATCGTCTCCATCGACGCGTCCGCGCTAGCGGACGGGGTCACCATCGATGCCGGGGACACCTCTCGGGTCATCTTTATCGAGGTTGGCACCGAGTCACTTCTCCTCGCCAACCTTCACCTCACCCGCGGCCTGGCAGAAGACGGCGAGCTTCTCATCGATGACGACGGTGCCGGCATTCTCAATCTGGGTAGCGATCTGACCCTGTTCGACTGTTCCATCACCGACTGCGCTGCGGAAAGTAGCGGTGCCGGGCTCCATACTCGCGCCGGATTTTTTGTCCGTGACGACGAGGTGTTTAGACCAGGGGCGGCGAGCGTCACGGTCGTGCGCGTCTTATTCTCGGGAAACAGAGTCACCGGTTCCGCCGGTTCCACCAGCAGCGGTGGAGGCGGCATCGCACATACATCGGGGGCGCTCAGGATTATCGACTGCCAGTTCATCGGTAACTCTTCAGGCGGCGCCGGAGCGGGGCTGCAGGCGTTTAGCTTCGACCGCTTTCCGCCGATTTTCATCGAGGGCACCCTGTTTGATTCAAACATGACGAGAAGTTCCGGAGCATCCGCTGTCAACCCTACCAGTAACATCGTTTTCCGGGGGTGCACAATTATCAGGAACAAAGGGGATGGGATCGGCCCCCAGCCATTCGCCGTCGGATCCCCCCCCGGCGTGACTATCAAGATGTTTGATAGCGTCGTGTCGGACAACGAGGGGGGAGGAGGGGTTCGCTTCCGCAGCGACGAGGAGTCCATTCTCTCGAACGTCACGTTCGAAAGAAATACTGGGAACGCCTCTTCAGCAGTGAGCAATCTCGGTGAGCTGCTGATCGAGTCCTGCCGGTTCATCGACAATCAGGGAGACTCCGGGGGGGCGGGCCTCGAGAACTTCGGGGACTGCACAGTGGTCGACTGCGTATTTACTGGCAACGTGGCGTCAGACTCCAGTGCGGATGGCGGTGCTATCGACACGAGGAGGGGAGACTCGCTCCGCGTCACCGGATCCACCTTCACGAACAACAGCGCCGGGGACGACGGCGGCGCGATCCACAGTGAGAGTATCATCTGCGTGATCGCCAACAGCACCTTCACCGGCAACACCGCCGGCGACCGCGGGGGCGCCATCTTCAATCGCGAGGCACGCACCGAGATCACCCATTGTACGATCATCGGCAACACCGCTACCCCCGGGCGTGCCGCCGGCGTCGGAGCCTCCGGAGACACCTTCACCACGACCGTCTTGTCGAACAGCATCGTCGTTGGCAACGGGGACATCGACATCGCCTTCATCGGCGCCACCAACAGCTTCGTCTCCGACGGGCACAATTTCATCGGCAGCGGCAACGCACTGTCCATCTTCGTCGAGACCGGCGACTCCACCGGCAACGCGGACGCGGGGCTTGGCCCCCTCGCCGACAACGGTGGCACGACCCTGACCATGCTGCCGCTCGCCGGATCATCGGTAATCGACGCCGGCGGTACGGGCGAGACCGCGACCGACCAACGCGGCATCGCCCGCCCGCAGGGTGCCGCCCCGGATATCGGCGCCGTCGAACTCGAGTCCAGCGGCGGCACGACGCCCATCGACCTCGGTATCCAGATCTCGCCGCGCGCCGCTGGCGGATTTGTGATCCGTTTCGACACCGAGGTCGGGCGTTTCTACCAGCTCCAAGCGAGCGACGACCTGGCCGGATTCATCCCCGTCGGCGACCCGCTCATCGGCGACGGCAGCATCGCTGAGTTCGTAGATGCCACGCCAATAGGCGATCAGCGTTTCTACCGCATTACCGTTTCTTCGTAAAGTTTCCTCCGAAAATTTCAATCCCCCGAATCGGATATTGTAATGTTAGTTTTTGCTATGCTCTGCCCATGGAATGCCTTGTTGTAAGTGCCTGGCACTCGACACTCGGAGTCGGGGGACAATCTGACGGGCAGGGACGTGGCTGACGCTTCCAGCGGCAGTTCCCCTCATCGTCGCAAGTACCTGGCACCGTTTTCGGGTACTGTTTCCGAAAAAATATCAATCGTATTTCCCCGCAGTAACAATCATCAGTCCTTGATCAATCAGAATGTCGGACGTCTCGTTCCGGCTCGGGTTCCTCGAGCACGGCGATGATCGAGGCGAATCGGTTGCTGCGGCGCTCGATGTCTTTCCCGGCGCGGAGCTGCGAGAGGTCGCCATCGAGGAACAGCGCGTCGGTGCAGCCCAGCGAGCGGAACAGGTCGGCGAACTCCCACAGGTTGGGGAACTCCGTCTGCCGAAAGACGGTGATGGCAAAGACGATTTGGCCGTCGGCGGTAACGCCGACACCATTGCGGTGCAGCCGCGATTTCGAGCCGCGATTGAAGGCGGGGTGAGCCTTTCCCGCCTCAAGCAACAACGGTCCCGATTGCACGGCTTCGCGCAACCCGGGCATGGCCAGGTCGAATTTGGCGGCATCGGTGACGCCGGCCTTAACGCCGGCGATCCAGAAGACGCCGTTGGGTTTGAGGAAAAAATTACCTTTGCCCTCACGCGGGTTGAGCGGGCGCAAGGTCTTACCGCCCTGCACTAACAGTCCGCTAGGGATATGGAGCGGCTCGAAGATGCCGCCGTTCATCAGCACGGCCGGCCGCTCGCCCGCAGCGCGTAGGTCCGCGGCGGCGGCGCGGAAACTGTAGAGTTGTTTGTCATCGTCGCCCTTCCAAAGCACACGCACCTGGGCGGGCGTGGCGCGCACGAGCTGGTAGCTGACCCCGCGGCGCTCGATCGGCTCGACGATAGGAACCGCGGCGGTATCGGCGGCGAGTTGGAATGTGGAGAGGAAAAGCAGGCTGAGGCTGAGGTGCATCGGTCAGCCTATCGATTGTTGCAAGTGTTGCAAGACCCTGGCGCTCGGCACTCGGAGTCGGGGGGACAATCTGACGGGCAGGGACGTGGCTGACGCTTCCAGCGGCAGCTCCCTCTCATTAATCGATAGTACCTGGCACTTAATTCTAAAAATCCGGTTGGCGTCGGTTAGAGGCGCCTTATACTGGACGTTCGGCTAAGAAGATGGAAGATCACGAGCATTTCGAAAGCTGGCCTCCAGAAGATAGCGATCCCATTGATCCAACATTCCTCCTCGGGCTTTTCGCTTTCGGTGCAATTCCCTTCGCTTTGTACAGTGCTTTCATCACCGTCCACGACGCGTATTATTTTGGCACATCTAGAATCGACCATATTTACCTATTTACTGCTCTCATCGTTCTTGGCGCTTGGGTGTCATTGCGCCAAATAATACAGGGAGGATGGACTCGCCGCGCAATTTTCACGATTCCTTTACTGGTGCATGCCTGGTTAATCGCATCGAGGGTTGGACGGTGCTACAATCACTTCATATAACTAATAAAACAATAATTTGAATAAAGCACTTCTACCAACCCCAGACCCGCTTTGGAGTTGAAATCTGAAGGAGGCTAAAGCACTGTCACCCAGATCCACGCACGCCGCCCGGTCGGGGTTGGCAGAGTTTAGACGTTCGGACAAAAAAATCATGGCAATTCCTGAAAAACGTAACGGTTCCCCAAAGCCACTAGCTCTTGAAGGTGAAGAGCCGGTAAAAATAGTTCGAGGATGGGTTATCGCAGATAAGATAATTCGTTGTGGGCATTGCGAGGGTGTAGTTTTTAAGAAGCGTAATCTTATGATGAATACTCGTGGACTTACTTTCTTAGGCTGGGATTGGATGAATGAGGTGTCAGCACTGTTCGCATATTGAGTGGTTTGCAAGCGAACCACATATGGAACCTATACCCACTGAACAAGTTTACCGTGGGGCTAGATAAAACAGCCCACACAATTTTGTCTAACAAGTCGCACTACCCGACGGATAGCCGTCTCACATTTCAATTTTACCCGTAACTTTAACCACTAACCCGAATCAACGCTCGCCCTCAGCTATCCGCCGGTGTGCTATGACGTTAGCTACCAAAAAGAGAAAAGTGCCCAAGATCGCAAGCGTTCCACCATCAACTGTCGAGCCGGGTCTAGTATCAGCCCCGGCCGGCCGGAGGTTCCTGAACCTACTAATCGACGGGATCGTCGTGTCCGTGATGTGTATCGCGATCGACTATATAATTTTGGCTGTGGGCGGAATCGATGCGTACCTATGGATCGTTCACACGCCTCTCATCGTGTATCCCGTCTACGTGGTTCTCCCGCCGATTCTCTACTACACCTCGTTCGAGTATATTGGAGGAAGAACTATCGGGAAGTTTTTTACCAAAACGAAGGTCGTCGATGAGAGTGGCAGGGATATTACCTTTCGTGCCGCATTGGGTCGTTCCTTTTGTAGATTCATTCCACTTGAGGCTTTGACATTCATCTCCGAATTGGATCCACGAGGATGGCATGATTCCATTCCTGGAACTTACGTCGTCTTGACCCATCCGATTCCGATGTCTGCGCATCGCTACGATCAAGTCGACGGGATCGA
>QIKC01000354.1 GCA_003232855.1 Verrucomicrobiales bacterium | reverse complement strand
TTTGCCAGCGGCGGCTACGCCAAAGGGATCGCCCACTGGCTGCATACCCTCAGACGCACGATGACCGAAATTCACAAGGAGGCGATGTTCGCGACCGACCGTTGGCGACAGCGACACCGCGCGCCGACGCAGCAACGGCTGCCCACCGCCACGGCAACCCCAGCGACAGCCACCCAAGGCTTCCGCGACATCGACCCCGCCCCGCTCAAACCCAGCCCACGACGGCTGACCGGCGCTGCGATCGGCTCCGACAGCACTGCTAGCCGATGATCAAACCGCTAACACTCCTCGCAGCACTGCTCGCCCTGGCCTCCCCCTGTGGCGCAGAGGTTCACGTCCTCGACTTCGATACCACCCCGCCAGCAGGGCAGCTTTCCGCCTCCGACATCCCCTCTGGAGCCGGCCACTACGTGCTCGATGAAGCCGACAGCCTAGCGCCCAAGCTACGCATCAGAGCCGAATCGACCCTCAGTGAAAACACCATCGCCCCCACCTATTTGGTGATCAAGCAAGGGAAGGCGCCGGTCGCCGTCGATCTCTATGGCAACGAGTTGCTACGCCGCTGGATCATCAGCGGTCGCCATCTGGGCGCCCTCATCATGACCGTCACCGAGCCGCTGCCAGCAACCCATGTGATCCTCGCCGGACGCAACCTCGACAAGACCGATCGCAGGCGCCTCCACGCTCTGGGATCGGCCGCACTGGCGCTCGGATCCAAACATGCCGACCAGGCGGAAGGAGCCGTAGCGACCGCCCTCGCCCTCGTTCCCGCCCTCGCGACCTACGCCGCAGCCTACACCAACGCTCCCACCCTCATCGCCGAAACCGCTTCCGCAACCGTCGCCACCGAAACAGGTGCCGCCGCCGTTCCGCCAACCGATGAGGCGAGCGCCGAATATATCCCCGTGACCATCAGCCACTGGGATCAGCTCTCCGCCAAGCTCGACTGGCCGCTCATCCGTGCCGTCTCCATAATCGTCGGCGGCCTGATGATTCTGGTATTCGGGGCGATTTTCCTGCCGCGCGCGCTGCGCCCCCGACGCCTGCTTTTCCCCGAAATCGAACCCAGAACTCGATTCAGCGCCCCATTCGCCGGGGGGAACAATGCTCAAATCAAATTCCGCTCTTAGAGCGAGAGCGCCTCGCCCATCGCGTCGTAGAGTGACTGCTAGGCATTTGTTTTTTCAAAATCAATTGGGATTCAAAGGGAATTGCCCATCCATGGCACGCGCAACTTTCCTCAGTCGTTGGCCAGCAGAGAGATCGCGCAGCGCTTGCCGGGAGACCGAAAGTTGAGTAGGTTTAGGAAGAAGATTTATGCAAAAACACCGTCCTGACCCGAATGGCACGTACATTTTTCAAAACATGAAAGAATTACTCCATGGGATTTACGGATTATGGCTGTACCTACCTTTATCAGGATTGTCTAGAAAATGGCGGCGATTTTTCAACAAAATTAGAGGAAAAGAGAGCGACCTATTACAACAAATCCGTCTCCCCGCCATCTCATGGAGAGAGTGCACCAGCCGGAATACAGTGAAAATATGGGAACACAACAAAGCCAATGGAAATATTCGAATCAGTGAGCTCGGGATCATTAACGCAATAGCCAGCAACTGCGAGGACGACACCAATCTCTTTGAGATAGGAACCTTTGATGGCAGAACCTCCCTGAATCTCGCTTATTCATCCCCCACCCATTGCAAGGTGTTCACACTCGACCTTAAACCCGAAACGGAAACAGCTTATCCATTAATCCGCGGCGAAAGGCATATGGTTGATAAAGAATCATCAGGTTCACGAATCGAAAAATACAGAGAATCAAATAGTCTTGTCACAAACAAAATAGAACAATTATTTGGAGATTCTGCAAAATTTGATTTTTCTCCTTATCATGATTCTTGCTCATTGATTTTCATCGATGGTTCGCATGCATATGACTATGCGATATCCGACACCAATCAGGCTTTCAAATTGGTGAAAAAAGGCGGGATTATACTATGGCACGACTACGGCGTGTGGGAAGGCGTCACAAAGGCATTGGAAGAAATCGAACAAACTAATCAGTTCGGATTAAAGAGCATCAAAGGAACGAGCCTCGTTTACTGGAAAAATGAATGACGGACAGAGAAAAACAAACACAGGATATGAGCCTGACCTAATCAAGGCGTAATTTCCGAACTCACTAACGAGTCCACAATTATTACTTTTGCATGAGTCTGTTTCCTTGTGTGCATGAGCGCCCATCTCATCAACGGGCAGTGGGGCGATTTCGTGAGCTACCTCGACGATGGCCGGATCGAAATCGACAACAACCTTTGTGAGCACGCCGTCCGCCCAACCAAGCTCGGACAAAAGAACCACATGTTTTTCGGCAGCACCGAAGCTGGAACCGCTAACGCACTCCTCTATACGCTAGTGCGCAACTGCCGCGTCCACGACATCGATCCCGAGATCTACCTGGCGGCAGACAGCTACCGGTGATAGGGCTCGCCGCGCTTCAGGGTGTAAACGCGGTAAATCTGTTCGGCGGCGGCCACCAGTGCCAGCTCGTGTTGCAAAGTGAGCCGCCCGAATGAGACAACCAAGCCAGCCGTTTCCCGCAACTCATCGGTGTGGCCGTCGGCACCGCCGATCAACACCGCGACGGTCTTCACCGCGCCGTCCATTTCTAGAGCGTCCACCCGCGACACCAGCGCAGCGGTATCGAGGGGTTCGCCGCGCTCATCGAAGACCAGCCGGAAGCAGCCCTCGCTCGCCCGCAACAGACGCGCGCCCTCCGCCTCGGCTCCGCCACCGGATTTCACCGGAAGCAACTCCGCACGGGTGTAGCGCCCGAGGCGCTTGAGATATTCAGCCAGGCCGTCACGAGCGAAGGCTAACGAGGGTTTGCCCACTACGACGAAACGCCAATTCATTCCCCTCCCCTCCCCTCAGCACCCGGCAACCGTAACACAAAACAATTCCACCCGCCCTCCGAACTCTCGATGTCAAGGCTGCCACCGTGAACCTCGGCGATCACACGCGACAGGCTGAGCCCGAGCCCGAACCCGGGCTTGGCCGCCCCGCGCGCTGGATCACCACGATAGAAACGCTCGAAAATCCGCTCATGATCCGCCGCACCGATAGCGGGTCCAGTGTTACTTACCGCCACCTCGTAACCGCCCTCTACACAGCGCAATACACAACGCACGGTGCCACCCTCGCCGATGTTGTATTTGATCCCATTGGTCAGCAAGTTGGACACCGCCATCCGCAACAGCCGCCCATCGCCCGCCACTCGACACCCCCGTTCCTCGCCCTCCGAGATCACCTCGATCCCCTTTTCTTCCGCGATGATCTCCGCGTCCTCCATCACGTCCGCGATCAGATCGCCGAGGTCGAGATCGCCCCGCTCCAGCGTCAGGCTCCCCGTGTCCGAACGCGACAACAGCAGCAGACTGTCGATGATCGAACGCAACTGCCCCACGCGTTCCAGCAGCTCGACCAACGTCTTGTTATCCTCGGGGCGCCGGTCCGGGAGCTGCAACGCCGCCTCGATTTTTCCCTGCATCACCGTCAGCGGCGTGCGCAGCTCGTGCGACGCATCGGCACTGAAGCGGCGCGCCTGGCGAAAAGCGAGTTCGAGCCGATCAATCATACGGTTCAACACGCGCGCCAGCCGCCCTAACTCATCGCCAGATTCGACCCCCTCGACCCGCTCGCCCAACCCCTGCGGGTTGATCCTCTCGGCGGTATCGATGATGCGTTGAATCGGCTTCACCGCCCGCCCGGCCACCCACCAGGCACCGAGCCCGATGAACACCAGGGCGAAGGGCAGCGCCCGCAGATAGCTCTTCACCATGTGCCCCACCTCGTCGCGGATCTCGCGCAGATTCATCGCCATCCGCACCCGATAACCCTTAATATTTCGCATCATCACCCGCCAGGTCATGCCGTCGATTTGGCGGGTCTCCGCCCAGCCACGGCGGGAAAATTTCTGATCTTCGCCCGGTGCCGGCCAGTTGGGATCCTCATAGATCATCGCCCCGTCGGGGGCACTCAGGGAGATCAGCCTCACCTCCGCCCGCTCTGCGCTCAAGGTGCCGACCAACTGCGTCTGCGGCAGACCGCCCTCCTCCATATCGCGTGCGGCGAGGACTGTATCCATGGTGAAGGCCTTCAATTCGAAGTCGGCCTCCTCGGTCATGTTGTCAAAAACCATCCACGCGGTGACCGCGAAGAAGATCAACAAAACGATGCCCGAGAGCAGCGCCGACCACAGCGCCAGCCGGGGACGGAAAGACAAAGTCACCGCTTAAGCCCCCTCCGCCGGTCGGGGGTTCTCCGCGTCCACCATCCGGTAGCCGACCCCGCGCAGCGTCTCGATCAGTTCAGCCTCGCCCTCGAGATCGATCTTCGCCCGCAAGCGGCGGATATAAACATCGACCAAATTGGTGCCCGGATCGAAATGATAACCCCAGACTTGTTCGAGAATTTGAGTGCGGGTGAGCACACGATTCGGAGAGCGCATCAGGAAGGCGAGCAGAGAAAACTCCTTCGGCGTCATATCGATCTTCTGCCCCGAGCGCGACACCTCACGGCTCATCAAGTTCGCCGACAGCGAACCGATGCTCAACAAGCTCATGTTGCCATCCGAAGAGCGTCGCCAGACTGCGCGCAACCTCGCCAACAGCTCTTCGACGAAGAACGGTTTGGGCAAGTAGTCGTCCGCCCCCAGGTTGAGCCCCTCGATGCGATCTTCGCTCTCGCCCCTGGCGGTGATGATGATCACCGGCACATTGTTTTGTCCCTCGCGCAACGCCTTGAGAATTTCCAAACCGCTACGCCCAGGCAACATCACGTCCAACACCACCGCATCGTACGATTTGGTGGTGGCGCAGGTCATGCCACTATCGCCGTCCTCGCAGTAATCGACCGACCAACCCTCTTTCTCCAACCCGTCTTTCACCAACGAGCCGATCTCCGTTTCGTCTTCGACCAATAAAATTTTCACGCCTCTACCTAACCCGGGCTACCCGGTTTGACAACGGCGGCTCTGACGATCGGCCAAAATTCTCACCAAGGCGCTAACCCAATAGGTTCAAGATCCACTTCGGAAAGACTCCGAAGAACAATACCGCCAATACCAGAGCGACAATCGCCACCCGTGCCAACATGC
>QIKC01000314.1 GCA_003232855.1 Verrucomicrobiales bacterium | reverse complement strand
CTGGCGGCGATCCGGCGCCGGGCGGAACTCGGCGGGCTGCTGCGTTCGAGCGACGGCACCAGCGGCGTGCCTGCCGCTCTTCCCGCCGTGGCGCCCGGGGAGGGCGATAGCTTGGTCGAGCGGTTGGAAAGCTTGGTGCGTTGGGCGAGGGGGCAATCGTGTTTGACCGGTCTGTTCGTCGCTGATTGTGGTGGCAACGAATTGATAGAATCGGGCGCCGCCCCGGCTTTGGTGGCGTCGGGGGTGGCGCTGGCGGACGGCTGGCGGCGTGCGCGGGGCGAGCTCGAAAGCGCGGTCGGTAACGGCGTTTCGACGGCGGCCAGCGTGCGCGATAGCGAGGGGGCGGTGCTGACGGTGTTCTCCTGTCGGTCGGCCTATGGGCAACACGTTCTGGGCGTGTTGAGCCCCGACTTGCTCACCCCGGGGGTGGCGACTGGGCTACGGGCTGGGTTCGGCCGGGTGATGGGCGAACCGGTGGATGGGTGAGGTGCCATCGCCCGGCGGAGCACGATAAGTAGGATTTGCCCGCGAATAGACGCGAATTTTTTTGGGGCGGTGCGCTTAGACCGTAGATTTACCGCGTGTCGGGTTCCTCGTTTTTTGTTTGGAGCTTTTCCAAGCGGGTTACGAGATCCGTCTTGGCATAGAAAATGTTTTTCTTCCCGACTCGCTCAACGAACATGAGGCTGCGTTCTTGTAAGGTCATTAGATCGCTACGTGCGGTCTGATAGCTGACGGCATGGCTCGCTCTGTGCGAAGCGATGGTGTAGCGTGTGCCGGGAGTTTCCAGAGCGTGGAGAAGTAGCCCGGCCTGCCGGGGGTTGAAAAAATCTAGGGCTTTGAGTCGGCGTTGCATCGACTGCAGTTCGGTCGATTTGCGATCGATGTACTGATGTAGTCCCTCGATCGCTTGGCGGATAACTTTGACCTGAGCCGAGATAAAATACGTTAGATCGTTGTCATCGGTTTCTGTGTGGAGAAAAGACCGCCCGTATTTTACCGGCGCTTTCTTGATAACCGAGGAGATCGACACGAACTCGAACAGCCAGTAGTTGTGGTGGAGCATCGACCAGTAGAACAGGGCGCGCGCCGTGCGGCCGTTGCCATCGACAAACGGGTGATCGTAGGCCAACCAGAAGTGGAGGATCACGGATCTGATGACGGGATGAATGAAGGGTTCTTCTGCGCCGTTGGCAAAGGCGCACATCTTTTCTAACCGTTCCTGAAGCTCTTCTGGGTCGGGCGGGGTATGGAAAACGGCACCCTCGAGATCGCCGACGATCCGCTTTTCATCACGGTTACGGAAGCGTCCCGCCCCGTCCTCGATTTCTAGAGTGCCTTGGGTGACGATGTGGTGGATCTCGAACACGATCTCGGGCGTGAGTGCCTCCGCTTTCAGCTCGCGGATGCGCTGCATCGTGACGAAGTTGTTGAGGATCATCCGCTCGCTCAAATCGCGGGGGTTGCGTCCGGTGCGGATCATCTCCTTGGCGACCTCCCGCGTCGTTGCCGCACCCTCGAGCTGGCTCGAAGTGATGGCCTCTTCGATCAGTGAGCGTACGAGATATCGGTCGCGGGTATTCGGGTTGGTGATCGGCTCTGGGACACCGACGTTGCCCCCCATGCTGAGGTCGATCTGGTGGAGATCGATGGCGAGAAAATCGGGTGTCGCGAACTGAAACGGATTCCCCTCGGTGTCCAAAAGTTCGGTGCGTCGGAGCGCGCTCAGTCGTTTAATTTTGGTCACGAGCCACCACTGTTCATGGGTGAGACCTTCTGGAGGTTTGCGGTGTCGTAGTTCGTCCCAATGTCGATAGCGGTCGTCAGCAGCCTGAATATGACGTGCTGAAAATTTTGATAAACCCTTGGTAATTAGCGATTTATGAAAATCAGGCGGTTTTTGCGGCAGTTTCATCGTTGCTGTTAGTTTGTTACTAATTTTAGATAAATTAGTAACAAAACATAAGCCACTTAAACTAATTTGCTACTAATTTCATATAAATTAGTAGCAAATTCCCTCTATCGCCTCTCTCTTTCGCGTACAAAAAAGCGCCGCCCCTTGCGGGACGGCGCTTTGACGAATTTTGGTTGAGCGGCGCGGTTTAGCTGACGCTTTGTAAGGTCTGCAAGACGCGTCCGGCGATGGCGTAGGGGTCGCCCTGGGAGTTCGGGCGGCGGTCTTCGAGGTAGCCTTTCCAGTCGTTGTTGGCGAAGGCGTGCGGCACGCGGATGGAGGCGCCGCGGTCGGCGATGCCCCAGCTGAACATGTCGATGGATTGGGTCTCGTGGAGGCCGGTGAGGCGCAGGTGGTTGTCTGGGCCGTAGACTGCGATGTGCTCTTCGCGGAATTTTTCGAAGGCGTCCATCAGGCTCTTGAAGTAGGGCTCGCCGCCTTCCTCGCGCATCCTCTCGGTGGAGAAGTTGCAGTGCATGCCGGAGCCGTTCCAATCGCCGGTGAATGGCTTGCAGTGGTATTCGACATTGACGCCGTACTGTTCGGCGCAGCGTTGTAGCAGGTAGCGGGCGACCCACATTTGGTCGGCGCAGTTGGCGGAACCTTTGCCGAAGATTTGGAATTCCCACTGGCCTTTGGCGACTTCGGCGTTGATGCCTTCGTGGTTGATACCGGCGGCGAGGCAGAGGTCGAGGTGCTCCTCGACGATCTGTCGGGCGACATCGCCGACTGCGTCGTTGCCGACGCCGCAGTAGTATTCGCCCTGCGGATCAGGGTAGCCGGCGCCGGGCCAGCCTACGGGGCGCCCGTCTTGGAAGAGGAAATATTCTTGCTCGAAACCGAACCAGGCGTCGGCGTCATCGGGGATGCCGGCGCGGGTGTTGGAGGGGTGTGGGGTGCCGTCGGGCAGCATGACTTCGCACATGATGATGGCGGCATTTCCGGAGCGGCTGGCGTCCGGGTAGACGGCGACCGGTTTCAGCATGCAGTCGGAGTCGCCACCTTCGGCTTGCTGGGTGGACGAGCCGTCGAAGCCCCACTCGGGAATTTGGTCGAGAGTTGGGAATTCGTCGAAGTCGGCGACTTTGGTTTTCCCGCGGAGGTTGGCGACGGGGGTGTAGCCGTCGAGCCATAGGTATTCGAGTTTGTATTTAGCCATGTTTTTTTCGGTAGGTTGGGTTCAGAGTCGGGCGCCCCTTCTTAAAGGGCGGATGTGGCCGTCGGCAAGTCCAGATGAACGAGGACGGGTGCGCCACTTAGAAGCAGGCGGCGTGCCAAATGTCTACGAATAATTTTTGGCGCAGCCCGAGTTTCGGGCGGCAACGCGGAAGTTTTCAAAAAATTAAACACTTGTTTAAAACGCTCGTTTATGTCTAGGTGCGCGCGTGCCGAGTTCAAGTAGCGTGATCGAAGAGGCTCCAGCGGACACTAAAGAGCGTCTGCTGGATGTCGCTGAGCGGTTGTTTGCCGAGGAGGGGTTCGAGGCGGTGTCGCTGCGGGCGATCACGGCGGAGGCGGAGGCGAATCTGGCGGCGGTGAATTATCATTTCGGTTCGAAGGAGGCGTTGGTGGTGGCGGTGGTGGCGCGGCAGGTGGAGCCGATCAATCGGCGCCGTTTGGAGTTGCTGGAGGCGGCCTGCGACGCGCGTTCGATCATGGCGGCGTTCCTCGACCCGGTGCTGAGTGAGGCGGCGCGTGATGGGGTGGATTGCAGTCGTTTTTGCAAGCTGATGAGTCGTTGCACTGCGGCGCGGGACGGGCGGATTTCAGAATTGGTCATGGGGCAGTTTCACGAGGTGGTGGCGAAGTTCGTGGCGGCACTTAGGGGGGCGTGCCCTGGTTTGAGCTCGGAGGTGGTACACCTGCGTCTGTTGTTTGCCGCCGGTGCAATGGCGCACTCGTTGTTCCACCACGACAAGCTGGGGATGGTGTCGGAGGGGCGATGTGAGGTGCCGGATCTCGACACTTTACGCGAGGAGATGCTGACGTTTTTGGCAGCCGGGTTTGAATCGGGGGCACAGATTGCGAAATAGGATGAGGGCGCCGGTTTCCAGCTTCACTTTTTGCAGCGCGGTGGTCGCCGTCGTGCTGGCGGGCTGTGCGTCGAAACCGCCGAAGGAGATCGAGGATGCGCTGGCGATCGACGCGCCAGCTGCTTATGCGAGCCGCGGCGAGCGCCATACGGCGGCGAGCGATGACTGGGTGGCTCAGTTAGGAGATGATGCCGTTCTCACCAAGCTGATCGAAGAGGTGCGCGAGAATAACTGGGACATTCGCAAGGCGGCACTGCGGATGCAGACGGCGGGGGCGGAGGCGCGGATCGCCGGGGCTCGGCTATTTCCGATCGCCGGGGTGGGGCTCGATGGGCGGCGTGCGCAACAGGCGTTTATCGGTTTCCCCGGGGAGGCCGGGGATCAGGTGTTCCAATCCCTTTCGAACAATTTCGGCGTGTCGCTGGATGTGTCGTGGGAGATCGATCTTTGGGGGCGGATCCGCGCTGGTCAGGCGGCGGCGATCGCTGAGTTTCAGGCTTCCAAAGAGGATCTGCGCGGGGTGGCGTCTTCCCTTTCGGCGCAGACGGCGAAGATCTGGTTCGCGCTGATGGAGGCGCGCGATCAGGCACGGCTCGCGGAGCGCAGCTTGGTCAGTTTCCGCAGCACGGAGGAGACCCTGCGCGACGCTTTCGAAACGGGTAACGGTTCGGCCGCGCAGCTGCAGGTGGCGACTGCGGACGTTCAGACTTCGGTGGCTTTTCTGGAGCAGAGCAACGGTCAGGTGCGCGCGGCGCAGCGCCAGTTGGAGGTTTTGTTAGGGCGTTATCCGAAGGCGGAGATCGAGTCGTCGGGCGGTCTGCCGGAGGTGCCAGCGCAGCCGCCTGCGGGTATCCCGTCTGGGTTGTTGCAGCGGCGTTCGGACATCATCGCAGCAGAGCGGCGGATGGCGGAGGCGGCGATGCGGGTCAAGGAGGGCGCGCTGGCTCTGTTCCCGCAAATTTCGCTGACTGGCAGCGGCGGCAGGGCGAGCAATATGTTGCGTGATTTGACCTCTGCGAATTTCGGCGTTTGGAGTGTCGGCGCCAACCTCGCGCAGAGCGTGTTCCGTGGCGGCGAGGTGCTCGGCCATCTCAGGCTGCGCAAAATCGCTGCGAAGGAGGCCTTTGTCGATTACCAGCGAGTGGCGATGAACGCTTTCGAAGAGGTCGAGACGCGGCT
>QIKC01000261.1 GCA_003232855.1 Verrucomicrobiales bacterium | reverse complement strand
TGTCCCCGGTGGGTGGCTTTTCCATGGCCAGGGCGTGTTTGATGGGGAGCGACATGGGTGGCGAGTCTAGCGCGGGATGCGGGTGCGCGCATCTTTCTAAGTTAGGGGTGGTGCTGTTGAGAGTGGGGCTTTGATTTCTGCGATTGTTAGAGATGTTGTCGGTGTTTACGGAACGAATTTGTTGAATCCGGAGCTTACCGATTTGTTTACCGATTTGTCGTGGGGCGCTGTGGAGAAGATGGCGGCCTCGGTGTTTTTGCGTTTTTCGATGAGGGCGATGCCTTCTGCGGGTTGCAGCAGGCAGAGGGCGGTGGCCAAGGCGTCGCTTTCGGTGGCACTGGGGGCGATGACGGTGGCGGCGCGGGGTCGGCGCATGCCGAGGCCGGTTTTGGGGTCGATGAGGTGGGCGTAGCGCTGGCCGTCGATCTCGATCGTCTGTTCGACATCGCCCGAGGTGGAGACGGCGGCGTTGGCGATGATGATGTGCGTTTCGGCGGCGCCGAGATCGCCGTGGGTGCGGATCGCGACTTTCCATCCGGTCTGACCCGGAGGTGCGGTGCCGACGGCGACGTCGCCGCCGGCGGCGATGCTGGAGCAGGGGAAGCCCCGTGCTCGGAGTAGGGCGAGCATGCGGTCTGCGGCGAAGCCTTTGGCGATAGCGCCGAGGTCGAGGCGGGTGAGGGGCGAGTGCCGGGTGAGGGTGGCGGCCTCGCTATCGATCGTGATGCGGTCGATGCCCGAGGCTTGCCGCGCCTGCGCCAGCGCTTCGGGTTCGGGGAGTTTTCCGCTGCGGCGTGACAGTCGCCACAGGCGGGTGAGCGCACCACGGGCGGGATCGAAGGCGCCGCCGGTCTGGTGGCACAGATCTGCCGCGCGTCTGAGAATTTCTGCTAGTGTGGGGCTGAGCGGTAGGGGCTGGCCTGGCGGCGCGTGGTTGAAGATGCCGACCTCGCTGTCGGCGCGGTAATCGGAGAGCTGGCTGTCGAGTTGGGTGGCGATGTCGAGAGCGGCTGTTGCTGCGGCTTCGATCTCGGGTCGGGGCTGCTTTGAGATGATGACGACCTTGAAAAGGGTGCCCATGCAGGGCCTCTCGAAACGGTGGTGATCGGCGGCGGCAGCCGTTTCTCGGGAAGGGGACGCGGTGGCGAGGAGGGAGAGGCTCGCGAGCGCGGCGCTACTCCAGCGTATCATGGTCGATGCCGGTGTTCCAGATGGCGTTCATCTCTTCGGGCGAGGGTACTTTGAGTGGGCGCACGACGCGGAATCCGAGCCATTGGGCGTTGGTGTGGTACCAGATACTTTTTGGGAGTTGCGGGTCTAGGATTTTCCATTTGTCGGATGATGCGATCCGCGAGGCGCTGCGCAGGCCCTCGGGGAATTCGTTCCACGAACCGCCACGGACGGTGCGCGGGTAGAGGTCGCGGCTCTGCGACCAGGGGTTGTCGCTGTTTCCGGCTGGGTAGCCGTCTGCGGAGAACGAGTCGAGTGTCCACTCTGCGACGTTGCCGTGCATGTCATGGATGCCCCAGGGGTTGGGCAGTTTTTTGCCCACTTTTTGATAGGCGAAGTTGGAGTTGTCCAAGAACCATGCGTATTTGTGAAGTTCGGACACGTTATCGCCGAATGAGTAGGTGGTGCTGGTGCCCGCCCTGCACGCGTATTCCCACTCCGCCTCGGTGGGCAGGCGGTAGAAGTGGCCGGTCTGGGCGCTGATCATTTTGCAGTATGTTAGAGCGGCATGTTGGGTCATGCTGATCGCCGGGAATCCTTCCTTGCCCATGCCGAAGGTCATCTCGACGTAGGGTTTGGTCGGTCGGGAGATGAGGTTGATGTCGGTCTCGTCCGCGTCGGGGAACATCTTGGTGCCGTCTTTGTTGCGGCGCCCTCCGTCGATCATGAAGGATTCGTATTCATCCCATGTGACTTCGTGTTTGCCGATCCAGAATGGCGCCAGCTTGACCTTGCGTTGCGGGCCTTCTATTGCCTGACGTTTTGCTTCGGTGTCTGGCGAGCCCATGGTGAATTCTCCGCCGGAGAGGGGAAGCATTTCGAACTCGACATTGTTACCGCCATTACCGCGGATCGTGTCGGTGTAGGCGGTCATCGATGGGGCGTCGGTTACCTTGGTGGTCGATAGGATGTGGCTGTGGATTCTGCTGACGAGGGCGAGCGTCGCGGCGTCGTTTCCCGCAGGCCACGCGGCGCCGGATCTGATCCACAGCTTTACCTTTTCTTGTTCTTCGGGGGAGAGTTTGTCGAGGATGGGTTGGATGTCTCGTTTGAAGTTCACCAACTCGGGCATTTTCAAGACCAGCCCTTCGGGCCACTTCGCGCCTTCTTGCACCCAGTCGCGCAGGGTTTTGATTTGCTCGGGGCTGAGGGGGTTGTCATCTTTGGTCGGCGGCATTAGGTCGTCGTCGTCGAGATCGAGTTCGATGAGTTCGATGAGGATGCTGGCGTCGGGGTCACCGGCTACGACGAAAGTATCGCCGAAGGTGTCCGCGCGCGTATGCATCAGGTAGTCGCCCTTGTCGTTCCCGTCGCGGTGGCACTGCAGGCAGTGGTTGAGGAAGATCGGCTGTACGTCTTTGACAAAATCGACCGCAGCACCCGAAGGGAGCATTTGGGCGGCGAGCAGCAACGGCAGCAAAGTCGCGGATCTTATCATCGGGGGGCGTCGAGCGGTGTGGGCAGTGTTAGCTGAACTGGGTCTGCCCCGGCAGCGGTACTTCTCCGGCGGCGAATTGATCGTCCCAGCCGAGGCTGTCGGGCGCCAGCACCTGCTCGGAGTTCAGCGCCTCATCCCAGGTGATTTTTTGGCCGGTGTATGCGGCCATGCGCCCCATGATGCCGAGCATCGTGCTGTGTGCCATGAGTTTGCCGTCGTTCTTCGCTTCGCCTTTGCGGATCGATTCGAAGAGGGCGTCGTGTTCGGCCTGGTACATGTCGTTGTTTAGTTCGGAGCCGGCGCGCCAGTTCTCGTCTCCGCGAACGAGGCATTGGCCGCGGGCGATTGTCGCCGAGCCTTTGGTGCCGGTGATGTAGTCGTGAGTCTCCCCGTAGCAACCCGTCTGTTGGCGAGAGCCGATGTGGCAGCGGAGGTTGTTCGGGTATTCGTAGGCGACGTGGAAGTGGTCGTAGATGTTGCCGCCCTCGGCGGGGATTTGGCGACCGCCGGTGGCGACGGCGCTGATCGGGTCGATGTCGCGTGTGGCCCAGGCGATTTTATCGACGCTGTGGATCGCCTGTTCGACAAGGCTGTCACCGGAGAGCCACGAAAAATTATACCAGTTCTGGATTTGCCAGGCGACGTCGCTGGTGCCGGCGGGGCGGCGGTTTGCTGAGGGCATCGGTTTGACCGGGCTGGAGTAGTAGGTGGAGAACATGTTGGTGATTTCGCCGATCATGCCGGAGTGAACTTTGTCGAACAGGGCGCGGTGGGCGTCTTGGTAGCGCCAGCAGAAGCCGCTGATCAGGGTGAGCTTCTTTTCGGCGGCCAGCTTTGCGGATTCGATTACCGAGCGTACGCCAGGGGCGTCTACGGCGACGGGCTTTTCGCAGAACACGTGTTTGCCCGCTTCCACGGCCTCGCGCAACATCTTGGGGCGGAAGCCCGGAGGGGTGGCGAGGATGATGACGTCGCAGTTTTCGATGACCTTTTTGTAGGCGTCGAGCCCGATATGGCGCTGCGGAGTCGTGACCTGGTTGCCATGGCGCTTTTTCAGGGTTTCGATGGCGGCATCGGCGTCTTTTTGGAAAACGTCGGCGACCGCAGACAGGGTCACGTTTTTATCGGCGATCAGTGCCTGATTGGCGGCGCCGCTGCCACGACCGCCGCAGCCGACGAGGCCAAGTTTTAGCGGGCTCTCGTTACCTTGGGCGCCGACGATATGGGGCGCGCTGAAGGTGGCGGCTCCCGCGACGAGCCCGGAGTTGCGGACGAAACGGCGTCTGGTGAGATGTTGGGGGAGTTGGGTGGGATCGGAGGGTGTCATTTGGATGGATCGTTGTGATGGACTAATGGTCTCGGACGCGACAATCTTACGGCACGATTTTGTTCTCGCTACCGTCAATTTGCCCGGAGATAGGTGATCTGGGGGCGTGTGCTTACGAATCCTGCGGGGTCGAGCCTAAGAGGGATCGATTTCGAGCGTTGTAGATGCGACAAAGACCCTAACCTGATGTCCGCCTCCTCCCGGATCCAAACCCCAAGTGCGGAACTGTTGCGCCGAGCACTCGTCGAGTTCGAGGTGCCGTTGACCCGCTACGCGGTGAGCATTCTCTCCGATTTGGAGCGGGCTCGGGACGCCGTCCAAGATACATTTTTGAAACTCCATGGGCAGGATCCATCCGCCGTCGAAGCGAAACTCAAATCGTGGCTGTTCACCGTGTGCCGCAACCGCTGTCTCGACATTTTGAAAAAGGAAAAACGCATGATCCCGATCGACATCGAACAGATCAACGCGCTGCCCGGCAGTGGCGACGACCCGGCGCGTGCGATGCGTAAGGCTGAGGATCGCGAGCAGGTGGCGGCGGATCTCCGCGAGCTGGTCGAGAAGATCGAGAGCTTGCCGCCGAGGCAGCGGGACGTGATGCGGCTGAAGTTTCAAGGCGACCTGAGCTATCGGGAAATCGGCGAGGTACTGGGAATCACCACCAGTAACGTCGGCTTTGTTGTCCACAGTGCGGTTAAGCGTTTGCGCCAACTGATGGGCGCCCACTCACCTCTATCATAACATTATGAATATCGAAAATGACCCACGGCTCACGGCTTATGCGCTCGACGAACTGGTCGGCGATGAGCGGCTGATCTTCGAGAAGGAACTCGCTAATGCCGGTGGTGCGGTGGCGCCCTTGGCCGAGATTCGCCACTGTGGCGAGCGTATTCGCGAGGCTTTCGCGAGCGAACCCGCTTACGCAATGAGCGCCGGGCAGCGCGACGCTTTGTTGGCGGGAACCGGGGCGGATCCGGTGTTGGTGCACGCAGATGCAGACGGGGTCGAGCGCTCTGATCGGATTCTCCCGTGGGTTACCCAGACGGTGATTAGCGAGGAAGATAAACGCAGGATCGCCGACGCCTTGAAGCCTTCGGCATGGCGGCGGCTGCGGCCGGTGTTGGGCAGCTTGGGTGTCGCCGCCGGGGTGCTTTGGCTGGTTTCGATCGTGCTGATGCGGGAACAGGTGCCGGCATCTGGTGGCGGGGAGGCGGATTCTGGGGCGGGGGAATTACTGGCAATTACGATCAGCCATGTCGATGAGCCGGCGGGCGACGAATGGGCGAGGCGGCGGTTCGCGGAGGTGCGGTCGGGAGGGAGTTATCCGTATCGGTATGGGCTGCCGCTTCCGGCGCTGCCGACGCCTCCCGGGTTGCCCCG
>QIKC01000155.1 GCA_003232855.1 Verrucomicrobiales bacterium | reverse complement strand
CGAAAGGGCTTCGAGGTTCCGGAAACGGTGTAGGGCGGCGCACCGGCGCGTCTTCCATTACGAAAGAGAGCCGGGGTCTCGCGACCCCGACTCTCCAGTTTGTTTTGTTTGTGTCTCACCTAACCAAGGTGAATGGAGTCCCCGCAGCGGCTCAGGGGAAGCGGTAGTAGCCGTCGGGGTTGTAGAGGTAGTATTTGTCGATCGGGTTGGGGCGGGGTAGGCGCATGTAGGGGCGGCCTTTCTCGTCGGTGCGCTCGCTGGGGGCAAATTCGAACGAGCGGGTGGGTGGGGTGAGTTTGGTCTTCACTGGCGAGGGCTTGCGCGCGTCGGGGTGTTTTTCCTGCCCGGTTTCGCGGATTTCTTCGACCACCACGTCCAACCACTTGAGGCGTTGCGCCTGGTCGGCGAACTCCATCCAGTCGCCGGTGGAGACCTTGTCATACATCTGCTTGATGAATTCCTCCGAGCTGATGCCCATCTTCTTGGCCACGGGGTCGGCGAGCCGGCGCCACCACTCCTCGGTCGCTTCTAAGCTCTCACGCTGTTGTGTTAGGTTTCCACGGACGCCGCTGCTGATTTGGTGGTGTAGCATGATGGCGTTCGGGTAGGCGAAGGAGCGGTCGGCCAGTGTGGTGATGCAGGCGGCCATGCTGGCGGCGAATTTTTTAAGCACGACGTAGACCGGGGCGTCGCTGCCGTCCATGGCCTTGAGGATGTGGTAACCCGCCATGACGGAACCGCCGGGCGAGTCGTCGATGACGATGAAGATCGGTTTTTTGCTGTCCTTGTTGTTGTAGTATTGGATGCGAGTGGAAATCTCGGTGGCGGTGCGGGCGGTGATCGGGCCGTTGAGGGGGATCCGACGGTCGCTGATGATGAGGGTTTTTCCCTTGAGCGGGTTGTCGAGGTAGACCGGCTCGCGCTGGCTGAAGAGTCGCGCTTCCATCGTCTTCGCCTTGGTGGCGGCGGTTAGTGTCAGGAGGTTGAGCTGTCCTTTGAGCTCTGTCTCGCCGAGGCGGAGTTTCTGTAGGCTGAGGTCAACTTTGGCGGTGGCGGCCTCTTTCTCGATCTTCAGGCGATCGGTCTGTTCGCGCAGTTTTTCCAGACCGCGCTCGAGTTTTTCGCGGCGGTCGAGCACTTCGCGCGCTAGGCGCTGGCTGCGCTCGTCCATTTCGAGCTTCTCTCGCTCGAGCATTTCCCGTCGCACGCGCAGATCGGCGGTGAATTTTTCCTTTGCTATGGCGGCTCGGGTGGTGAGCAAATCGCGCTCTAGGGTGAGCTCTGCGACCTCTTTGCGCAGGCGATCAGCATCCGATTCGACGGCGGGCTGTGTCGCTGGATCCGGGGTGGCTTCGGGAGCGGTTTTTGGGGTTGGGTCGGGTAGCACCTTGGGCGCGTGCGCCTTTTTTTCCTCGGCGGGGGACTCTTTGGCGTTCGCTTCTGGAGCCTGCGCGTCGGACTTCGATGGGGCAAAAAATAGCGTGAGCCCGAGGCTAAACGAGCCCAAGATGATTTTGTAGCGGGATAATTTCATATAATTACCATAAATTACAGTAATTATAAAAAATGTCAACAAAGGTTAGATTTTCTGGTTCGCTGGAGGATTTTTGCCCGCGAATGGACGCGAATGCTCGCGAATTTTTTTGGAGGCACTTGTGGTGGGAGCGTCCCGCTCCAATCGGGGGGCGAGACGCCCCCACCACATTGGCGTCGTCAGATCTTCGACCTCATCTTCCATCTCCAGATGCGCAGCATCCATTTTTACCCGAACAGTGCCTGGCACTTTTCTTATTTTTCTTAACAGCCAACCATCCGCCGGTATTCTTAGACGGTGCTAAAAATATGGTCGCTCGACAACAATGGGGCGCAGTGATAAGTTATTTGCATGAATTTTCCTGATATAGAACGCATCACCTTTGACCCCGCTGTAATGGGAGGCAAGCCCTGTATCCGTGGAATGCGAGTCACTGTAGGCATGATCCTAGGTCTGATTTCCGCGGGGACAGGACGCGAGGAGATTCTCGCGTTGTATCCCTATCTGGAGGAGGAAGATATCTCGGCCGCATTGGCCTATGGCGCATGGAGATCCGAAGAAAGGGAGCTACCCATGGCTATTACACGGTGAGGGTGTTGATCGAACAGTGCCTTATTCGAACAGTGCCTGGCACTTTGCTTCTGGAGGATTTTTGCCCGCGAATGCTCGCGAATTTTTTTGGAGGTATCTGTGGCGGGAGCGTCCCGCTCCAATCGGGGGGCGAGACGCCCCCACCACATTGGCGTCGTCAGATCTCCGATCTTATTTTCCATCTTCGATCTCCGGATGCGCAGTGGAGAAGGTGATTTGGCCTTCGCCGTGGGTGGCGGATTGGATGGTTTTGATGACGTCTTCGAAGTCCTCGTCGTTTTTGTAGGGATCGAGCTCGTCTTGGGTCTGCCAGGCGGCGAGAATCTTTGCATCGAAGTTGCCATTGGGGACTTCGATGTCCACGACGCGGAGGAAGACTTGACCGGGTGCCGCTTCGATCTTGAGGGTCATTTTGCCGTTTAGGTAGCGGCGCGGCTTCCAGGGCAGGACTTTGGCCATGGGGCGGGAGATCTGGGCGTGGATTAGGCCATCGTCATCGATTTTTTCAAAGAACACGGTTTCGCGGACATCGGCGAGATAGGCGTCGTTGGCGATGAGGATATTGAGGTCTTTCGCGGAGAGCGAGAGTTCGGCAGGGTCTTTGCCCGCGAGGGCCGTTTTGCGGAACAGCTCGACGCGTTCGCGGATCGTCAGCAGTTCGGCCTCGGTGCCGCGATCTTCGGGGAGTTCGAGGGCGGCGGGCTGGGTGAAATTTGCCAGGTTATCGTAGTGGCGGAGGCCGGAGAGGACGACGTTGATGGCGATTCCGATGAAGAAGGCGCCGAGTAGGCCGACCAGAATGCAGCCGAATTTCGGCGCGCGTGGGTTGGGGTTATCATCGCCGGGGCGCGGCCTTCTGTTGGAGCCGCGTTCGGGTGGGCGTTCGTGATCTTGGACGACGATGTCGGAGGTGCTCATAGGGGTGTCTCCCGTCCGGTATCAGGCTTCGGGCGAATCGTCCACTTGATAGTTTGTCCACCTGCCCGGACTATTTGCCCGAATGCGAATATTGGCCGCCATGTCAGGTGGTGTCGATAGCAGTGTGGCCGCGGCGCGACTTGTCGCCGAGGGCCATGATGTGGTCGGCGCCTACATGAAGAATTGGATCAACGAGGAGAACATCGTTGGCGACTGCCCGTGGCAGCAAGACATCGAGGATGCGCGCGCGGTGGCGGAGCATCTGGGGATCGAGTTCCGGGTGGTGAATATGATGGATGAGTATCGGGGGCGGGTGGTGAATTATTTGCTGGAGGGATATCGCAGCGGTGTGACGCCGAATCCGGATGTGATTTGCAACCGTGAGATGAAGTTTGGCGTCTTCCTCGATTACGCGCGGGAGCAGGGCTGCGCGGCGGTCGCCACCGGGCACTACGCGCAGCGGCGGGACAACCCGGATGGTTCGGTGGATATTCTCTGCGGGGTCGATCCGAACAAGAATCAAACTTATTTTTTGGCCTTGCTAGGTCAGCGGCAGGCGTGCGGTGCGTTGTTCCCGATCGGCCATATGCTCAAGCCGGAGTTGCGCGCGGAGGCGCAGAGGCTCGGTCTGCCGAACGCTGGCAAGAAGGATAGTCAGGGGATTTGTTTTATCGGCCAGGTGAAGATGGCGGATTTTCTCTCCGCTTTCGTCCCGGATCGGCCTGGGGCGATCGTCGATCTGGAGGGGAAGGTGTTAGGGGAGCATCGCGGTCTGCACCTGTTTACGCTGGGCCAGCGCAAGGGCGTGGGCGTGCCGTCGAACACTTTTGGCGAGGCTTATGTGGTGGTGGAGAAACGCGGTGAGAGCAATGAGCTGGTGGTGGCCTTTGATCGCGAGGATACGCCGCGCCTTTACGCATCGCGCTGCGAGCTCGCCGAATTGTCTTTTATCAATCGCGTGCCCGCTGCTGGCGAGGTGTTGTTGGCGCAGCCGCGCTATCGCACTCCGGCGGTGTCAGCGGAGTACCGTCCCGACGGGCATGGCGGCGCGGAACTGCGCTTTGACGATCCGCAACGGGCGCTGACGCCGGGGCAGATCTGCGCGTTGTATGAGGGGGAGACGTTGCTGGGCGGCGGGGTGTTTCGGCGGATTCTCTACTGAGATTCCGGTGCGTTCTCTCGCGCCGATTGAGCAGGTTGTGGCCGGCGAAGTCCTGATGTTTGACGATTGACGGTTCAGCTCTTGTTGAAGCGCGCCATCTCTCTCTGTGCCTCGCGTGTTTGCACCTTTTTCTTCAAAGTCTCGCGCTTATCGTGCTGCGCCTTGCCGCGACCGAGGCCGAGTTCGACCTTTACCTTGCGATCTTTCCAGTACATCCGCAGCACGGGTAGCGATAAGCCTTTTTCGTTGAGCTTGCTCTCGATCTTGTCGATTTCTTTGCGGTGTAGCAGTAGTCGGCGCAGGCGGCGCGGTTCGTGCTGCTCGTGGCTGGCCGCTGCGTATGGCTTGATATCGCAGCCGAGTAGGAACATTTGTCCGCGCTGCACCTGACCGAAGGCGTCTTGTAGATGCACGTGGCCGGCACGGATCGATTTGACCTCGGTGCCTTTTAGCTCGATTCCCGCCTCGAATTTTTCGAGGATTTGGAAATCGTGGCGCGCCTTACGATTGGTGGCGATATCCTGAGACATGGGGATTGGCGTGCCTCGCCAAGTCGCCCCTAGGAGGAGGCGGGGCTATCGTGCGGATGCTTTTGGAAAAGCGGGGAGGATTACTCTTCGGCCGTTTCGTCCTCGACGAGGACGATTTTGCCTTCGATGATCTCGGTGAGCGCGATGTCGGCGGCGCCGAGGCGTTCCATCATCGGGATCAGCGGGCTGCGACCGTTGTTGAGCTGGTGGACTCGCTTGGAGACCATGTTGATGAGCGTAGGGGCGTCAGGGATGAGTTCCGAGGCTTTCTCGACGAGTTCGGTTTTCATAGAGCGGGCTTGTCAGTGCGACCCGTCGCCGGCCTCTGAGGAGGGGAGGCAACGATCTTCCGGTCGCTATTTTTCAGTTGGGATCAGGTGCGGATGTTAATGGCGAAACGCCCCTCGCGGGGCATAATGGATAGCGTCTTTAGCACGATATCCCAACATTTCAAGCTCAATCCTTTGGAAAACTTGATCGACTGATCG
>QIKC01000259.1 GCA_003232855.1 Verrucomicrobiales bacterium | reverse complement strand
CCAGACGCTCGCCTTGGTCATGGCGTGGCCGCTGCGGTGGAGTGCCTCGAGGATCGTGATGCCGCTGCTCTTCCACCCGCGCCCGGTGCCGAGTGAACAGTGCCTAGCACTTACAGTGACTTGCACTAAATAAACGAGCAGAAGTCGTGGATGGCTAACAGGCTACCCGCCCAGAGTCGAAAATTTTATGATCATTCAACCTTTAACCTTGACACAGAGTGCGCTCTCGGTAGCCTGTAGCGTCGCTCAAACGTTATGCCACTAACCGATTCGCCAAAATGTTTGAATGCGAACCAAGATCGACAATAGACGTTTGGCGTCTACCAACATTGAACCTGAGCTTAGGAGACTGAAATGGCTAAGACTGTAGTGATTCTGATTCGCGTCGTATTCGGCTTGGTCGTTGGCTTTGCGGGACTTGTCGCGCTAAGTCAAGGACTTGTGATGATCAGTCATGAGGACTTTTCGGTGTTTGGACCGTTTGCTCTCGCGCTGATTGCCGGTGTTGCTGTTGGTTCCGTATTGCTTTTTGGATCATGGCGACTACTGTCAACAACGTTACGATTACCGACGCAAGAGACGTCCTGATGTTTACGTGGCTCCTCTCGCGCTAGCGGTGGTGGTACCACTTGCACTTCAACCGAAGTGGTAACCCGAACGTGGCAACCCCAAAGATTGCTGCAAGTACCTGGCACTGAATTTCGGCGCAATCTTGGCGGAAGCCACATCAATCGAAAGTAGGACGGAGAGCCTCTCCGTCCAAGTGAACAGTAACTGGCACTGTTGCGGCTATCCTGATCCCTTTGAGACACGTTTTCACGGTCTTTTTGCCGTTTTTCGGGGTGTTCGTCTTTATCTGATGCAAGGGGGCGATTCCTATGCGCGGGTCTCGCCCGCTGGCGGCGCATCTCGCCGTGTACGGCGATGTCATCGTTTGAATCGATGAATTAAATTGCAACTATCGACAAGACATCCCGAGCTTTCCCATTAGATTTTAAGTGCTAGCGCACCTCACACAACCTTTTGGAAAGGGCGAAATTATGGACGGGCTTATTTTGGTTATTCTTCTGTTTATCGTGTTCGTGTTCGTGATACCGCTGGTTGCGATAGTCAAGGCGAGTGGTGCATCATCGGAAGTTCGAGCACTCCGTCGTAGCTTCGATGAGCTTGAGAGGCGGTTACGGGAACTCGGTGGTGGGGCGACTCCGGGGATCGGTTCGAAACCAGAGACGCGCGTTGCGCAGGAGGAGACGCAGCGGTCGGGCGAACAGGAAGATGAACAAGCGACCAAATCGACGGCGCAGCCGCTTCCCGTCGGCGAGTTGACCGAGGGGCGACAGGTGCCGTCGGCGGCCAGTTTGTCCGCCACGCCTCCGAAGCCATCGCGGGTCATCGCGAGCACGGAGCAGGAAGCCGCCCGCGAACCCACCGAGCCCGAACCCGTTGCGGCAAAGTTGGCCGAGGTGGAGTCTCCGAAGGTCAAGGCCGAGGCCGGATCGCTCGAGATGCAACTCGGCACCTACTGGTTCGTGCGCATCGGCGTCGTCCTGCTGCTGACCGGCGCCGGCATCCTCGCCTACTACAAGAAACATTTTTTCTTCGACCTTTCGCCGCTGACCAAGGTGTGTGGTCTCTATGTGTTGAGCGCGCTGATGGGAGGTGTGGGGTTTTGGTTGCAGCGTGCCAAGGAGAACTACAAGAACTACGGTCAGGTGCTGGTCGCCGGCGGCTTTTCGGGGGTCTACTTCACAACCTACGCGGCGCACATTATCGAGCCGGTCAAGGTCATCACGGATCCTACCGTTGCCCTTTTGCTGCTGTTGGCTTGGGGTGGATTTATGGTGTGGGTTGCGGATCGTCTTAAGTCCGAGACGCTGGCGTTGTTCGCGATCGGGGCATCCTACTACGCGACCTATGTTCCGCTCATCCACTCCGGCGGGGTGTCGCACTCGGTGATCCTCGCCTCCAACCTGATCCTAGCCGTGGCCGCCGTGGTGTTCATGTTGCGCAATCGCTGGCTGAAGATGCCTGTGATCAGTATGGCCGCGGCCTACACCGGTTTCCTCGTCTGGCGCCTGCGGGTTTCGGAAGACCCGTCGCTTGCGCTGGTGCTGATGTTCGCCTGTTCGCTCTGGGTGGTCTATACCGCTGCGGTGTTCCTCTCGCGGCACGAGGACTTCGACGATAAGAAGCGCTCCCTATTTCTCACGGTGAATAACGCTGCGATGTTCGGGCTGCTGACCTGGGAGGTGTTGCGCCATGACCAATCGCAGTTCTGGATTCTGTCGATGGCCTTGGGCGCGGTGTTCCTCGGCTGTGCTCTGGCGAGCGTCCGCCTGCTCAGAGATCAGCCGCTTTCGCGCAATAGCTATCTCACGCAGGGGCTGGTGTTGTTGAGTCTCGGTCTGATGGCGACCCAGTTTTCCGATTCGATCAAGGGGCCGATTTTCGCGGCGGAGAGCGTGGTGCTGCTGTGCATGGCGATCCGCCTGAAGAATGTCATTTTCCAAGGCGCCGCTTTCATAGCGGCTGCGATCGCGGTGTTTTATGGATTCAGTGACATCAGTTCGGGGAGCGGTAACTACTTTGTTAGTGGGCTGTCGATCGGGGCGTTCCTGCTGTTCGACGCCTGGCTCTGCCATCGCCGGATCGAGGCTGCGGAGGAGTCTCCGCTGCGGCCGCGGGTCACCTATTTCGCCGGCTTCGGCCTGGCTGTTGGCCTCGTAGCCTTCAGCGTTCGATGGATTGGCGACACGCCCATCCACGAGTGGATACCGGCGATCTTGCTCGCCGCGTCCGGGTTGTTTTGTGCCTCCGCCTACCTGTTGCGGGTGCGCGAGTTCGTGTTGCTCGGGCAGGCGCCGGCGCTGCTTGGCGTGATCTTTTCGATGGGGGTGGCCAGCGCGAGCCCTGCCTTCAGCTGGCCGCTGGCCATTGCCCTCATCGGCACGCTCGGTCTCGGGCACTGGTGGCGCCACGGACGCGAGAGTTTTTTCTCCTGCTGTCCGGATCGGGAGCCGGTCAGATCTGTGCCGATCATCGCGGAGGCGGCGTTCTCGGCCGCTGCGATGTTGTTACTGTTAGTATGGATTCACGCCGGGATCGCGTTCGGCGTGTCGTGGCTTTTGGTTGGGTCGTTGCTCGCTGCGGGGCTGGTGGGGTATGGCGTAGTGACGCGTGCCCCGTTTGTCGCGTGCTTCGGGCAGGTGTTCCTCGCAGTGGCTTGTGGGGTGCTGGTCTGGGATTGTCTCCTTGGCGCCGGAGCCAATGCCTTGAGCGCGTTCGTGCCGATCGCCACGCTATGGCTAACCAGTTTAGTGCTACCCTTCATTTTGGGACGCATCAGCCAGGTTCTCGATTTTTGTCGCCTCAGTTTCCGCCAGATCCAAACCGTCTACCGCTTCACCGCTGGGGGGCTCGGCCTGCTGTGGATTTACCGATTCGTCCCAGACGACTACCAGGTGCTGGTGACCGCGCTTGTCGGCGCATTGTTCATCCTCGCCCATCGTTGGAGGCCGGCCAAAGAATGGTACAGGCTGTCAGCGGCATACGTTCTGGTCAGCGCCCTCTACCTGAGCGGGGAATTTGCCTGTGGGGAGGCACTCTGGCAGAGTTTCGTGGCGATCGTCGCCCTGCTCGGGCTGCAGCAGCTGGCACGACGGCGCGCGCAGAAGTTCGGAATTCCCGATCCCGCCCACCATGCGCTGATTCTAGGCGGCGGGATCGCCTTGTTCTTTTGGGCGACGAACCGTGTGTCGATATGGATGCCCTCGGTGGAAAGTCACGGTCTGCGCTCGATCGTCTGGGCTGTCCTGGAGGGAGCGATGGTATCGGCTGATGGGGCTGGGCACCCTCGGGGTCGCGCTGCTCTCTCTTGTCCCGATCATCTGGCAGATGTCGACCGAGCTGAAAATCGCCAGCTTCTTTGTCCTCGGGTTGGTGTTCGTCGGCCTCGGCTTCGTCTACAACCGCAATAAGGAGCAGATAAAAAAGCTGCTGTGAAATGCCGTTTTCCCGTGGCGTTTTGCGAGTGAACATTACCTTGAGGAGTGAATAGTGAATAGTACCTGGCACTTACCGGCTAGTTGGGTCGGGTCGGCATGGTGTCGCATTAGATCAACTGTTCCACAAGTCGATACATCTGCGTGCCCTGCCGCATCGGCCAAGCTTCCTCAGGGTTCTCATCGAGATCACGGGCACGGTTGATGGCATCGCCAACGCCCTCTCGAAGCGTTCGCACGTTGTAATCAGATTTGTCGTAATCGTAGATACTTGTCAAGATCCGCTGGCATTCGTAGCGATCCGCAAACGCTCGATTGTCCCGCAGGTGAAGGTAGAGCCAGAACTCGAAACACGGATTGCTCAGGGCGAGGAAGAAATTCTGGCGATCTCGTATTCTGCCCCAGGCCTTGGCGAGATCTGCTTCGGGCCATGCATCCCGGTCGATTACTGCCCAATACTGCACCTGCGTCTCGATGCTTCGCCGATCTCGTTCGGCTTGGATCAGGCGGGTGACAACGTCCCGCGGATGACTCTTGTCCTTGGGGTTGTTGACCCAGTCGATCCGAAATCTCCCGTCTCGACCGGGGTCGAATGACTCGAAATAGATGCGCTCACTCACCCGCCCTTCGGCGGCGATCACAAACAGAGGCTTCGATCGTTGGGTGCCGCTGGACCTGTTCCTTCGGGGTCTAGCCATGGAAACTGAGTTCGGGCTGTTCGGCTGTCTTCCCGTCGGAACGAGTTTTCAACGGGAGGTGCCGGAGATGGGGGACTCCGGTATAGATCCCGTGGAGATAGCCCTTGCGGATGTCAGTATCGATCCTGACATTTTCGTAGTCCGAGACCGCTTCGATCTGGGTCGCCCCGGCGGAATCTTTTTCGACAAGCCATGTCTCGTCCCGCCGGAGGAGCGACTGGTCGATCAGTTCCGAGGAGTGTGTAGTGAAGATCAGTTGCGTCCGGGTGTCGTGGTCACAGCCTTCGAGAAACGTGCGGACGAACCATTTGGCCAAGTTGGGGTGGAGGCTGCGGTCTAACTCATCGACGAGATACGTCCGCGGCAGGCCGTCTTCCACCATCGCGTGAAGACCGGGGATCAGGTCGATCATGCGCTGGGTGCCATCAGATTCCTCGGCCAGATCGAACGCGATAGGATCGCCGCCCGCACCTTCGTGGTAGGTTACCATTCGATAAGCATGGATCTCCCCCTTCTCGCGGTAGATACCGTAGCGGTGACCGTCCGGATCGACGGCAAACAGACCCTCGCCATCAGATTGCAAATTCTTCCTGAGTTCGTCGAGAAACGACTCGGGTAGATCGATCGCGCTGAGCGGGATCTCATTGCTGGAGATCCGAACGATTCCAGTGTCAGCTGCAGAGAGCGCTCGCGATGCGAAGGCGCGCAGATCGCCTTGGCTTTTAAGATCGATCTCGAGCGGGGCGTGCCGGGTATGAGGATGCAGGACGACGAGCTGTTGGTCGAACCAGCGGAACACATCCGCAAAGTCGAGAAGGTTCCTTTCCTGGCATTCGCGGAGGAAAAGCTGGTTCGGACGAGTTCCGCGCGCGACGAACTGTGCGAACTGACGGTCTTCCGCTTTAAAGGATCTCGCCTTGAGATATGGAAGATCGAAGGTGCTTGCTGTGTCACGGTCGCTGGTGCGACTAAAAATCGGCTTCTCGCTCGCTGCCCTCAGTTCGGTGAGCTCTTCGGAGAGAACCCGTTTAGAGTCCACGGAGAATGCGTATCGGTAGACCTTCTCGTTGGCGAGGATGACGAACTCGAAAGTGGTGGGCTTGTGTTCGCAGGCGGGATCGAGCTTGAAGATGCGGCGGGGGATCGTCTCGCCAGGCTCAGTGCCAAATACGACGAGCAGCTTTGCGAACTCGACCGCCCGAATGAAGTTGCTCTTGCCTGAACCGTTGGGGCCGAAAAAGGCGCTCGTCGGCAGAATTTTGACCCAAGCGTGGGGGCCGTGAGCGATCCGCTGCCGGTGGTTTGCCTCTTGGGTTGGTTCGGCGTTGAACTCGATCTCATCTCGGATGGAGAGAAAATTTGAAACTCTAAAATGGAGGAGCATGAGGTATTATAACTTAAAATATCTAATTATGGCGAGATTTTTGCCGATTTCCTCCTATTTAGGAGAAAATATCGCCTAATGTCGAGATATTTGTTGCGGAGCGGCTTAAATTGTTCGATTATTTCGGGTGGTGCTCCCTGAACGCTCGGTGGGTGAACAGTACCTGGCACTTACCAGATCTATCTTGGCGGAATCTACATCGCGCGAGCCATGCCCCGAAAGAGGCGTTTCGACAAAGGAATTTCGTTGCCGCCTCGCTGCGAAGTCTGCTATTATCACCCCGTAATGAAGGCCGACTCGACAAGCCGTAACCACTCGCGTTTGCGAGGGGCGATTTGCCAACGTGCCCGCGCGAGCAAAGAAATTTGTTTGAGCTCTACACCGAGATGACCACGGCTGAGAAGAAAGCATGAGTGAGCTAATCCTCTACACTTCCGAGGACGGGGAGACCCGCCTCAATCTGCGCGTCGATGGCGAGACTGCCTGGCTGACGCAGCTCGAGATCGCGGAGCTGTTTCAGACCACCAAGCAGAACGTCTCGCTGCACGTAAGGAATCTATTTGCAGAGGGGGAACTGAGCGCAGAGGCAGTTGTCAAGGAATCCTTGACAACTGCCGCAGACGGCAAGGGTTACCGCACCAAGCTCTACAATCTCGACCTCATCCTGGCGGTCGGCTACCGCATCCGCTCTCCGCGCGGCGTGCAGTTCCGCCAGTGGGCGACCACCCACCTCAAAGAATTTCTGCTCAAGGGATTCGTCATGGACGACGAGCGGCTCAAGGATCCGGGTGGCTGGGACTTTTTTGATGAGCTGCTCGAACGCATCCGCGAGATCCGCGCATCGGAGAAGCGTTTCTACCAAAAGGTGCGCGATCTGTTTGCGCTGAGCGCCGACTACCAGGTGCGCGAGCGGGATACGCAGCTCTTTTTTGCCGAAGTGCAAAACAAGCTTCTGTTTGCGGCCACGAGCCATACCGCTGCCGAGCTGATCGTCGAGCGCGCCGACCCCGATCAACCGAACATGGCGCTGACGAGTTGGAAAGGCTCGCGGGTGCGAAAACAGGACGTTATCATCGCCAAGAACTACCTCAGTGCCGACGAGATCGATACCCTCAATCGGTTGGTGGTTATCTTTCTCGAGCAAGCAGACCTGCGCGTGAAGCAGAGGAAAGGTTTGAGCCTCGATTTCTGGCGCGACAACATCGACCGGATGCTGGAGTTCAACGACCAGGCGATCCTGAAGGGCGCCGGTTCCGTCGGACAAGAGAACATGAAGACCATTGCCCACGACCGCTACGCCGGCTTCGATGAGAAGCGGCGTGCCGCCGAGGTGATCGAGGCGGACGCCATCGATCTACGCGAAATCGAACAACTGGAACAACAGCTCAAAGCGAAGAAGGACGAACCCGCCTCATGTCCTGACCCTTCCTGATGATTACGAATCCTGATTTAGAATAGCTATTCGTCATCTGCCGCTTCGGAATGCTTTCTGAAAGAGATCGAAGGGAGGGACAGCTCGCCGTGCAGGGAGCGTGCGGTGAAGTTGGCCAACATCTCTCGGCAAGATCCGTAGAGGATCGAAACGGCGGTCACGCGAATCAGTGCCTCACAGTTCTCCTCCTTGAATGACTCATCGATTCTGAACTCGCCGTGGATCTTCATGTGGCCGCAGTAGGTTGATGGTTTTTCTTTATCCTCGGGGGCGAATTCGACCAGCAGGGTGACTTGCCAGAGCGACGGGTCGTCCTCCGAATGCGAGAGTTCGGGTTTCGTCGTTAGCGACAGGGCACCGTCGGTGATCGGGCCGTCGGTGGCGATGCACTCGAAACTGTGAAAACGGTGCCGTATGATCGCTAGTGGGGAGGAATTATGCGGCATGGCAGGGGTCGTCTTTGGCCAGCTCTGTGGAAGTGAACGGGCTGTTCACTTCGGGCTGCGCAAGGCGTTGAGGTTTGAAAACGGTGTGGACGTCGTCTTCGCGGTAGTGGACATGGCGGATCTGGTGGCCTTTCGGTGCCACCGCGATCGAAAGTTTGCCACCGACCGATTCGGCGGCGCGCATCAGCGTCTCGATGGTGAAGTTGTTGGTGCCGTTGAGCATCGATGTGACGCGCGCGCAGCTCACGCCCATCGCCTCGGCGAGCTGAGTGCGGTTCATTTTTTTTCCCTCCATGCGCTCGAGGATTTGCTCGGCGGCGAGCAGTTTCTCTTTTTCGACACGCTGGTCGAAATCGAGCGGCTTGGAGAAGAAGCGTGCGGTCGTGGTTGGTGCGGATTGGGTGATCTTAATTTTCATTGGGTTGGGGGAGCGGCTGGTAGTTGAGTTCGGTGTCAGGATCGAGTTTGGCGGCGAGGTAACGCTCCCTGATCTGCTCGGCGCGTTTGATGTCGGAGGTCTGTTCTTTCGCGGTGTTCTTCTTGCCGCCGTTGGTGGCGATGATGAGTTTCGACGGAATCCCTTCCGTCGCGTCGAGCTGATCCCTGAAGCAGTAAAGGCGGATGCCCTTTACTTTGATTTCATGGATGTGGGCGGCGACGGTCTTGAATTTTCGTGGGTTCCGGTAGTCTTCGATTGCCGTGATGGTCGCCATGCAGGTCTGGAGGCTCTTGGCGGCAGTTTGGTTGGATTTGATGAGCTGCTCCAAGAACGCCTCGGCGCGGTCGTCGTTCTCTAGCGACAGGGTCACAACGGTGTGGCATGTCCCCACTAGAATCTCCTTCAGCGTGATTTCCAAGATATTTTTAACTTTTACGTTAATATTTTGAGTGAAGGGACTTTTGGTGAGGCTCCATATCAGCCTCAAATTGAGGTGATCCCTATTCTTGAACCACGGAGAGCGGAATTTAAGGTGTAGGATTCTGGTCGGTTAGAGCGGGTTTTCTTTGTTGGTTTGCGGCTCTCGCTGCGAAATCTGCTATTTCTCACCTCGTAATGAAGGCCGACCCGACAGGCCGCAACCACGCCCC
>QIKC01000363.1 GCA_003232855.1 Verrucomicrobiales bacterium | reverse complement strand
CGAAGGGTTGCGGGGTGCGTCGCAGGGCGTGGATGATGAGCACGGCGGGGATGCCGAACAGTGCGAGCAGGCCCCATGGATTGGCGAATTGCATGCGGGTTAGCGGCTGGCTCCGGGAGACGGTTGCGGGCGGGTGGGGGCGAGAGCGGAGGCGAGGTTGCCGCCGCAGGGGATGCGGGAGAGGTCGGCGGCGTGGCGGGTGGCGGCGGCGTTCCAGTTTTCGAAATGCCGGTGGTAGGCGGTGCGGTAGGTGGCGGTGGCGCGCGGGTCGAATTCGGCTTCGAGGGCGGCCTGCGACTCCGAGTCGTCGAGGTGACAGACGCCGCGCCAGGCGGGATTTTCTTCGGTTGGGTGCCAGGGGGCGAGGATGCTGACGCCGCCGTCGCGGGCGGCGAGCGGGCGGATGAGGTCTTCGGGCTCGATAGGGAAAAGGAGGTCGCTGAGTAGGATGCGTCGCGAGCCGGAGCGGAGGGGCACGCCGCGTGTGGAGAGGGGATCGAGGCCGGCGGCAGGGCTGGTGGGAAGTTGTTCAACCCAGCGTGCACCGGTGTTGAGGAGCGGTACGGGGAGGGGGACGGCCTGCGATCCGCAGAGTGCCCAGACG
Source organism: Verrucomicrobiales bacterium (assembly GCA_003232855.1). GTDB lineage: Bacteria > Verrucomicrobiota > Verrucomicrobiia > Verrucomicrobiales > DEV007 > SZUA-55. The sequence goes on along the minus strand of QIKC01000363.1, from coordinate 4,694 downwards.
TGCAGGCCGGCGCCTTGGGCGGTGGCGGATTCGATGATGAAGTAGAGGAGTTCGAGGCAGCGTTCGGCCTTGTCTGCCGGGTGCCACATCGAGGGACTGGTGTCGATGAGGCAGTCGATGAGGGGGCGCCCCTCTTGGCGAAAAAGTTTGAGGGTAAGCTGGCCGCTGCGTGCGTAGGCGGCCCAGTTGATGCGGCGCGGGTCGTCGCCGGGGACGTAGGGGCGTTGGTCGTGGAACTCGGTGGAGTCGCCGCTGTCGCTGCGCAGCAGCCCGCCGGTGCCGCGGTCGAGTTGGCGGGCGATCCAGGGATCGCTGAGGACGGCGGCGGCGGCGCGGGCGGCGGCGCGGCAGCGGTCGTGGGTATCCGCCGAACTCGGGGCGCTGGGGAGAACGCGAGTCACGGTTTAGCTGCCGGTATCTTTTGGGTGGGGTTTGGGATCGCTTTCGGGCGCGACTTTCTCATTGTTAAAAAGTTTGCGCGCGGCGCGTTCCCGGTGGGCGATGAAGAGGAAGCTCTGAATGGCTATCGGGATGAGCACGGCTGCCGAGACGAGCAGACAGAGGAACTGTAGCCCCAGCGTCATTTCGTCGTCGAGCATGTCCCAGCCGATCAGGGCGGATAGGGGGAACAGCGCGGAGAGGGTGGGATCGCCGCGGGTGAGCGCGGCTTCGGTGATGAAGAGGACGATCGAGGCGATGGAGATGCCGACCATTGTGATGATGTATGAGGAGAGGTTGAGCAGGCGGATTTGGCGTTTACTCATGAGCAGGCGGGAGACTGCGGCGGGCAGGAGTAGGAAATTGAGGATGATCAGGGTGAGGGTGATCCCTTCTTCGGTGTGTTCGAAAAACATGCGCAGACCGAGGAGCATCGAGGTGATGAGGGCGACGTAGAAGATGCCCGAACTCCATCCGGGGTAGAGGAGGCGACGGCCGAGCGGGGTGAGGCGCCGGCGGATGAAGGGGATGTAGATGAGGCTCGAGTGCAGGGCGTTGTCGGTGATGGCGCTAAAGATGCCGGGGATGTAAATCATCATGGCGAACAGGATGAAAATTGCCTCGAAGTCATCTCCGAAGGCGGACGTCGGCGAGATCGCGAAGCGGTCGAGCAAGACGATGGCCGCCATGGCGACGAGGGTGAGCAAGCGGACGCCGGTGGAGTGGTTTTCCGCTTGGGTGGCGATGGTGCGCGCGCCGAGCCGCAGCAGCGACCAGCCGGCGACGATCAGGGCGATGACCAGCCCGAGCAGGATGGGCCACCAGTCGGCGAAGGTGGTGGTCGATAGCGTGCGAAAGAAGCCATAGGGGCTGCGCAGCATGGCGATGAAGGAAATGGTAAACGGGACGAGCGTGGCGATGCCCAAGGCGACGGCGATGCGCAGTAGTACGGAGCGGAACCCGGATAGGCCGATGACCATGGCGGTGAGCGAACAGCTGAAGAGGGCGAGCAACGCGAGCAGGCCGAGGTCGGTGAGGATGTGGACGCCGCCGAGGAAGTAGCGCAGGGTGAAGTAGGGGAGGGAGACGGTGAGGTAGAGCATGGCCTCGCCCATGAGGGCGACCCATTTGCCGCGGACGATAGTCCAGGCGTCCAGGCGGGTGATCTGCAGGAGTTCGAGGGTGCCGGAGCGGATCTCCTTTTCCAGCGCCATCTGCCCACGGATGGGGGTGACGACGATGAGCATGAGGACGAGCATGATCCAGATCGCGTTGTTGAGGAAATCCCCAGAGGCGCTGCCGCCCTGCGAGACGAAACTGGCGACCACCATCAACAACAAAATGGCCTGGAAGCCGATGAAGGCGGTGAGGAAAATTTTGGTACGTAGTCCCTGGCGCAATTCTTTGACGAGCATGGGACCGAGGCGATCCGACATCTCGACTGGCAGGTGGGATGGGGTGCTGGCGGTGCTCATCGGGCGGGTGGGATAGAGGTGCTGACTGGGGAGGTTTCGACCGAGCCGTTCGCCTTGCCGAGCATCTTGATAAAGGTCTCATCGAGGTTGCGCTCGATGGTGTGGAAGCCGGTGACGTGGAGGCCGGAACCGACGAGTTGTTTGAGCAGGCGGGCGAGCGCCTCCGGGCTGTCGTCATCGAGCGAGACGCGGGTGCCGGAGCGCAGGGCTTCGACGATCTCGACGCCGGGTTGCAGTTCCAAGGTGGTGGTCGGGTCGCCGGAGCCGGGGACGACGCGGATATCGACGAGGGTGCGGTCGGAGGCGGCGCCGCGCAGCAGGTCTTCTGCGCTGCCGTCGTGGAGGAGTTTTCCGGCGTCGATGAAGATCAGTCGGTCGCACATTTCGCCGAGTTCGGAGAGGATGTGCGAGCTGATGAGTAGGGTGCGGCCGTCGTCGGCGAGGATGCGGATGAGCTGTTTGAGTTCGACGCGCGCCTGGGGGTCGAGCCCGGCGGCGGGCTCGTCCAGGATGAGAACCTGCGGGTCGTGGAGCAGGGCGCGGCACAGGCAGAGGCGCTGGGTTTGGCCCTTGGACATCTTGTTGGCGAGGCGGTCGGCGAGCTTGTCGAGGCCGGTGAAGCCGAGCACGTCTTCGATCCGGTTGCGGCGTTCGCCGCCGCTGTAGCCGTGGGCGCGGGCGAAGAAGTCGACGTATTCGGCGACGGTGAGGTTTTCGTAGGCGGTGAAGGCGTCGGGCACCCAACCGAGGATCTCGCGGACCTGCTCCGGTCGGTCGGCGACGTCGTGCCCGCCGATTTTGGCGGTGCCGGAGTCGGGCGAATCCAGAGTGGCCAGGATGCGCATGGTGGTGGTCTTCCCGGCGCCGTTGGCACCGATGAAGCCGACCACCTCACCGGCTGCGGCCTGGAAGCTGAGGCCGTCGACGGCGCGCACTTTGCCGAAGGCGCGGGTGAGGTTTGAGACCTCGATGGCTGGTGTCGATGTGGTCATGGTTTGGCTAACAATTTGATGAGGATAATAAATAATAAATTGGCGGCCGATCTAGCTCGGGGGTGCGACTTTTGAGGTGATGATGAGGCGGGATTCGAGCCAGTCGATGCCGGTGTCGGTGGGGCGGGCGCCGGGGGTGCCGTCTTCGACCAACGCCCAGAAGCGGCCGTGCTGGTTGGCGTTGGTGGCGCGTCGCAGGATGCTCTGGCGAAGGTCGATGGAGCAGCGCGCGAGGAGCGGCTTGAGCGCGTCCTTGACGGACTTTCCGTGTGGCGCGAAGCCGAGGGTGCCATCGGCAGCGCGCGGGGAGCGATCCCATTCCCAGGTGCGGCCATCGGCATCGACGAAGAGCGCTTTTTGGAAGGAGGGTATGGGTGCCTCGATTCGGAGGCGGAGGGTGTCGCCGGAGGTGTCGTTGGAGGTTCCGGCATGGGTGACGTGCCAGCGGATGGGTGCGGCTCCGGCGAGGACGATGGAGGCGTCGCGGCGGCTGGCGAACCAGGGGCCGGTGGTTTCGCCGTCGCTGACGCCGAGTTTATGGGTATCGACGGAGGCACCGACCATGGGGAGTAGGCCATCTTCGACTTGGAAGCCGCCGCCGCCGGTCATTCCGGCGCGGGAGAACTGTTCTTGGTAGATCAGGGCGGTGGGGCTGGGGCTGTTCGGAGGCGGCAGGTCGATAATGGTGAAGCGGCGCCCGTCGATGCCCAGCCCGTCTTGGAAAAACATTATCAGCAGCATAAGCCCGGAGGTGGCGAGCGAGAATAGGGGGGTGGTCAAGAACAGGCGGTGGCGCCGTCCGGGGCCGGCCCAGAGGCGCAGGCTGACCGGGCCGACGAGGATGGCGAAGGCGATGAGTAGAAAGGAGATGATCAAAGTTGGGACGTCGCGCCGTCCGAAGGCGTCGCGGAGGGGGTAAGGGGAGGAAGGGGTGATTGCGGACTTTCGGCCACTGGCGCGTAGCGAAAATTCGGGGGACGGTGCGCCTTTTTCGATGAGGGATTTGTTAGAGTGGGAGGAGAGTTCCCCGTTGAGGGCGGAGGAGTGGATGGCGCTGACCGGGCTGGCCGGGGCGAGGAAGCCGATGGTGGTGTTTTGCGGTAAGATTTCCCCGGCGGCACGCCTGGCGTCGGCGAGGTCGTCCCCGACGACGTGGGCGGAGCCGCCGAGGCCGATCCAAGTGCGCATGGCGTCCCGGACGCCGGGGGAGAGGGCGTCCCAGTCCGCCGGGGTGAACCACAGGGAGCGGAGCGCGGAAAAGCTGCGCCAGTCTGCGGGGAGCGCGCTGTGGTCGAAGCGCACGATGCCCCCATCCGAGTTGGCAGGCGTGGAAGAACCCAAGTGCGATTTGGAGATGCTCGTGGAGACGCCGAGGAGCAGTCGGGGAGATTTCGACTGCTCGAGCGAGTTTTTGGAGTTCCCCTCTGGGGTGTTCAAGGTGAAGGAGACCGAATTTGCCCATCCGTATTCGCTATCGGTTTCTGTGTTTTGCCAGATCCAAAAGGTGGTGGTGGTCGTCTGGCGCGGAGGGATCTCTAAGCTGCCGACGGCGAGTGGGCGGGAGGCGGTGTTGCCCCTGGTGTAAGACTCCGAGGTGATTCGGTAATTTACGCGGATGGGTTCGTCGCGGGTGTTGGTGGCGGAGACCGTCACCGGGGCGAAGCCGGTTCTGGGAAGGAGGGAGAAAGGGGAGGTTATTTCCCAGCGCGTGTCGCCGGCGCTGCCGGAGGCGAGGGTGAGGTCGGCGACCGCGGGCGAGAGGGCGGCGAGCCAGAGCGCGGCGGGGAGG
>QIKC01000179.1 GCA_003232855.1 Verrucomicrobiales bacterium | reverse complement strand
TCGAAGTGGAGATCAAACTGCACGCCGATGTCTCCGCAACTCTGAAGCTCAAGGTCAACGCCAAAGCGACAGAAAATACCGCCGACGAAGAAGGCGACGAAGATTCCGATCGCAAACGCTAGGTAACGCGGGCGGCTACTCTGAGGGTAGGATTTTGCCCGCGAATGAACGCGAATATTCGCGAATGGGGAAGAAAATTCCTACCGCTTTCGGATGGCGATGACGCTGGGCGCGTTTTCGGGGGGAGCCGATTTTGAAGCGATCATCTGATCGTTTGGCTGTTTTTCCTTTCAAGCTTTCAAGAACGACGGGCTGCTTCATAGTGCGGAAAATTCGAATCGATCCGATGTCAGAAGAAGCTCCAGAAGGCCATCTCGCCGCCCAAGAAGAACCGCCAATTCCTCAGCCTGAGGCGGAGGAATTGGTGCAACACGTCCCGAGCACCGCCCCCGATTTGCGCGGCGGTGGTCGTGCGAGCGAGAAAAAACGCAACCTCGGCAACGGCAGCGCGCCCAGCCCGCAAGACATCACCCGCGCCCTGCCCAACAGCACCGACGCAGAGAAAGGGGTGCTCAGCGCGATGCTCCAATCGCCCACCGAATTGGTCGGCGAAGCCGTGCAGATGCTCATGCCGGAAGCCTTCTACGTGCCGGCGCACCGCACGCTCTACGAACTTTTGCTCAAACTCGGCGACGCCGGGCAACCGATCGACGCCATCACCCTGCAGGAGGCACTGTTGCGCGAAAAACTCATGGATCAGGTGGGCGGCCCGGCGGCGGTTCTCGAACTGATCGACTTCGTCCCTGACGCCAGCCATTTCAAATTCTACGTCGAGCTGGTTAAGGAAAAGCACGTCCTGCGCGACATCATCACCACCTGCACCGGCTGCATCACCTCGGCCTACGAACACGAGGGCGACTCGTCGCAGATCCTCGACGAAGTCGAGCAACACATCCTCGACATCGGCGATCGCAATAAGGACGACGAGGGGCAGGGCAAGATGAAGGATCACGTCATGAAGGCGATCGAGGCGATCGAGGACGCCTACGAGAACCGCGGAAAGGTGCAGGGCATCCCCACCGGCTTCCGCGACATCGACAAGCAAATCAACGGCATGCAACCGGGCCAGATGATCATCATCGCCGCCCGCCCGAGCATGGGCAAAACCGCGCTAGCGATGAACATCGCCGAACATGTCTCGGTGGATCAGGGACTCCCGGTCGCCATCTTCAGCTTGGAGATGACCACCCAGGATCTAGTTCAACGTCTGCTGTGTAGCCGGGCGAGAATCAACAGCCAAAAAATCCGCTCAGGCATGCCGGACAAACGCGATTTCCCCAAATTGCTGCAAGCCGCCGACGAGCTGTCGCGATCGAAGATGTTCATCGATGACACCCCCGGAATCAGCATCATGGAGATCCGTGCCAAAGCGCGCCGACTCAAGCAAAAGGAGGACATCCAACTGGTGGTGGTCGACTACCTGCAGCTGATGAGATCCAACAGCAAACGCGCCCAAGACAACCGCCAACTTGAAATCTCCGAGATCTCCGCAGGCCTCAAGGCGCTAGCCAAGGAGCTCAGCCTCCCGGTCATCGTGCTCGCTCAGGTCAACCGTAACCCGGAAGATCGCAAGGGCGGGCGCCCGCGACTCAGCGACTTGCGCGAATCCGGATCCATCGAGCAAGATGCCGACGTCGTCGGGCTGCTGATGCGACCCGAACGCTACGCCGACGAGGAGGAAGATCGCGAAGACCTCCAGGGCGAGGCCACCTTCATCATCGCCAAACAACGAAACGGCCCAATCGGCGACGTCCCACTCACCTTCATCGGCACTCAAGTGCGCTTCGCCGATCACGCCTTCGAAGACGGCGGCCACTCCTAGCGGCGCGCCGGAACGCTGCGGCAGCCGACTTGCTAACAAGTTGCCAACCAGACACTTAGCGCCCTTCCCGGCGAGCGATCGCGAAAACTGTTTCTGTTAGAGAAACACTGATAGATGGGGAGATAGAAACAAGTGCCCACCCGGCTCTGACTCGCCATCCGTTCGTATAATACGACCAAATTTTCCCAAAATTCCCCACGTTACTCACAAGTTATTCACAATTGATCGGCAACGCTCGCCACCCCGCCTTCCGATTCTCCCTACTCTCCATAATCCCCCTCCTTTCTCATGCGTAAGCCCTAGCGTAAACACCCAAGCCCTTCCCTGGCTCTCAGTCGATGACGGGCGTCGTGACATCATTTTTGACAAAAAAAATGACCGGGTTTTGTGTCAAATTAAGCGAAGAGTTTTCGAAGAGTGGAACTATTGGCGTAAAGAGAGAGGGATCGGCGCATCTTCAACAAGTTAATCTTGCGTCGTCCCTTAGAGGAAAGGGTTGGTGATGGTGAGCTGATCGAGGGTGAAGCCGTGCTGGAGGTCTTCAGAGTAGAGCGTCCGGCAGCCGGAAGCGTGCGCTGCGACGATGATGGTGCTGTCCCAGTGGGAGAGGGAAAAGCGCCGACGGAGCTCGGTGGCATCGAGAATGAGGTCGTGGGTGAGTGGCACGAAGGGGAACGAAGCGGTGAGTTCGAGGACGAGGTCGATCTTCTCCTCGGTAATGCCGAGCCGGGGTTTGCGGAGGGACGCGGAGATAAATTCCTGGAGAACCTGGGTGGAAAGCACTGGCTGATAGGCCGAAAGGAATTCGCGTGCCTGCGCTCCCTTGGCCTGGTCGCCGGGGTCGAGGGAGTAGGCGTAAAGGAAAATATTTGTGTCGAAGAAGGCGTTTTCAAGCATGGCGATCATGAAGTTCTTCGCGATCGAAGGGGCCGACGGAGCCGGTCTGAACCCGATCGGTATTCATGGCCTCGAAGTGTTGTGCCATGCGGCGGCGATGGGTTTCGGTAGGAGTGAGCGCCCCCTCAGACGTGGTCTCGCTCTGCGAGAGCGCCGCACGAAGAGCCTCGGCAATGAATTCCTTGAGCTTGAGCCCACGGGCAGCGGCCGTGGATTTGACCTCGCGGAAGAGTGGATCGGGAAGGTCGATGGTGGTTCTCATTTGAACAAAATATGCTTTTATGCTTTTATGTCAATTTTGCTTTGTGAAAAAAAGACCAGACACCCACTCAAGATCCCGATTTGTGTGGACGACCGCGATCACACGACTTGGATCGAGCAATTTCTATCCCGTAAGAAGGATGCTGGCGGTGGCGTCCCAGACGCGGGGTAGGCCACCCGCCCCGGCGACGGGCCACTCGACCGTTGCTGGAAGCATTTTATCGCTACGAGGTTTCGCGGGATTGGGAGCCAATCCGCAAGATGACGAGGTGCCCGACCCGCACTCCCGCGATCTCTGCGGATTATTTCTTCCCCTCCCCAAAAATTCGCGTTCATTCGCGTTCATTCGCGGGCAAAACCTCAACGGCCACCCTCGATCCCTCATGCTCGACGATCTTCACCTTGGCGCCGCATTCGATGAAGTTACCGGTGGAGACGACGTCGATACGCTCGGAGCCAAAGCGCGCCGCGCCAGTCGGTCGCAGGTCGCTCTCGACCACCCCCACCCTGCCGATCAAAGTCTCCGCCGCATCGCCAGATCCCCCGTCCCCGCCCGCTAGCACCGGTGTCTCCAAACCGGTGCCACTGCCGAGATCCGCGCTGAGGATCATCCAGCGCATCATCGGCATCGACGGCAAATAACGCAGTACAAAGAGGATCAACAGCCCTGCGCCGATGAGCGCCATCACCAGATTGCTCGCCGGCCCGACGAAGGCCGCGCCGATGCCGTCGAGGTCGATACCACCGCCGACGTTGCGACTCATCGGATCCACCATGGCGTAGATCAGGGTGCCAAAGATGAGCAAAAACCCGGCGATCGCGAACACGAATAGGCCGGGAAAAACGAAGAATTCGATGATGACGAGAACGACCCCTAACAAAAACAAACCCACCGCTTCGTAGCCCGCCAGATAGCCGGCCGCCTTGTGGCCGAAGAAGAACAGACCGAAGCAGATGAGCGAGATAAAGCCCGGCACACCAAAACCCGGCATCTTCAGCTCCATGTAGGCGCCGGCCATCCCGAACAGCAAGAGGATCGGCGCCAGCTTGACGATCCAGTCGGCCACCGCCTCGAAACCAAGCGCCTGCGCGGTGACGAGCTCGCCCTGTAGGCCGAGCTGCGACACCAAGTCATCAATCGAAGTCGCGGTGCCCGCAGCGAAGATCGGTCGCCCGTCGATCACTTGGGTCGCCTGCGCCGAGTTCAACACCAGCAAATCGTTTTCCGTATCTGGGTCGAAGGCGAGACGACTGGCCAAGCTCCCCTCCGTATCCACCATCGGAACCTCGAACGAAATCTCGATTTCGACGTCGATGAAGGCCTTGGCGATCTTCGGATTGTGCCCCTTCCGACGAGCGACGTCGTCTGCGGTGGAGAGAATATCCCCCATCACCTTGTGCATCATCGTCTCGGAAATGTCCTGCCCCGCCCCGGTCACCGGCGCTGCGGCACCGATGGTGCTCGGCGGGTGCATGTAGATATGATCGGTGGCGATGGCGATCAGCGCCCCGGCCGACATCGCCTTCGGGTTGACGAAGGAATAGGTCGGAACGGACAGATGTTGGAGATCAGAGAGCATGATCTCCGACGTGTACCACGCGATGCCGCCCGGCGTATTGAGGTCAAAGATGATCGCCTCGGCTCCATCGGCGTCCGCCTTTTTGATGACCCTCGACATGAATTCGAATTTCGTTTTACGCATCAGCGACTCCATCTCCACCGGGATCACCACGACCTTGCCCGCGTAACTCTCTTCGCGAGTGGCACCAAAGGAACGCTGCTCGTCTTCTGCCCCTGCCGTCACCGTCGTGGCGTCGGGCTTGTCGCGGGCGGGCATTTTTTCGACAGGCCGACGCAACACCACCTCGGGCGCAGAGCGCACGACCGGCTCGCCAGCGACACCGGCCTGTGCCAAAGCCGCCGCTAAATCTGCGACCTCGCCCTTGATCAGGCCAACGGCGAGCGCCGCTTTGCTATCGAGCTGCAACACGTCCCCCGCATCAGAATATTTTTCTCCATCGATGCGCACTTCGACCTCCAAATCACAGAGCCCCCGAATCAACACCTCGGGATACCCCTTGGTCGCTAAGGAACCCACCAAATCGTTAGCAATTTCCCCATAGCGCAAATCGACCAGACGCGCGGGCAGATCCTCGCTCGGCCCCCGCCAATCGATCGTGCTCACTTCGCCACCCCACAGCGCCCCGGGGGCGAAATAGATTTCGTCCGCCGCCAGCGCGGCGAGCGCCCCCGCCCCGGCGGCTTGCCCCTCAACCCACGCCAGCACCGGAATTTCCAAAACCGCCGCCCTCTCGACAAAACGCCGCACCTCCGAAGCCAGCCCACCACGACAGTCGATGCGCAACACCAGCGCCGAGGCGCCGACCTCCGCCGCGTCGCTGATCGCCGCTTCCAGATAAGCCGCTTGCCCGCGCGTCACGAAAGCATACTCCCCTACCTCCACCACCAGCGGACGACCGGCGATCGCGCGTCCCTCCTCGCTCTCGACAACTGCGCCGGAGATCACCGACAAGGCGATCGCCGACAGGATACCGATTCGGCAAAAAACACGACGCAGGGGAT
>QIKC01000071.1 GCA_003232855.1 Verrucomicrobiales bacterium | reverse complement strand
TCAGTTTCCCCGGCCGCCGATCCGCGCTTCAGTCGAGGCGTGTCTACAACCAGCGCTCTGATCCAACAAGCCGAGGCCGCCTTCCGGGAGGCCGGCTGGGAATGCCGTGTCATCGAGGGCAAGGCGGTTCTCGAATCCGAATTCGAAGCCCATCATGCCAAGGTGCCACTACACGTGCAGGCCTTCGACGAGATCGGCGTGCTGTCGGTCGTCGCCCGCCTCTCCTTCGCCGTCGCCCCCAACTCCCGCAACGCCGTCCACGAGGCTCTGATGCGCACCAATTTGACCCTCAATATCGGCAACTTCGAGGCCTGCCCCGACAGCGGCGATGTCTTTTTTCGCGCCACCAATATCTTCCCCGGCAATGAGGGCGGAGATCCGACGGTGATCGCCAGCCTAGTGCGAACAGCGGTGGTCGAAATCGACCGAATTACCCCCTACCTCGCCGAACTACAGCGCGACCCCGCTCAATCCATCACCGCCCTGCTGGCGCGAGAGGATCTGCTGCCGGATATCGGTGATGAGTGATCAGATTCTGCGCCTTCCACTTAAAACCTAAAACTCAAGTGCCCGACCGATTTTATATTTGGGAAGACGACGAACGGCACGGCCCTTACAGCGAATCGCAGGTGGAGCGCATGCTGGAGGATCGCATCATCTCCTTCTCCCACCAGTGCGAGAACGCGGGCAGCGGCGAGATGGTGATGCTCGACGAACTGTTCGAAGCCATCCCCAAGAACGGGGATGGGGCAAATGACGACGTGGAGGAAAGCGAAGAGGAGGTGTGGGAGAAATGGGAGGACGAGGTAGACAAGGACAGCGATGAGGTGTGGGAGGGGGACGATCCGCCACCTAACACGACCCTTTTTCTAGGGCATCCGACCATCCTCCGCTACGGCGCGGCGCTCGTCCTCGCCGCTCTGGCCACGGCCTTCGGGCTGTGGCTTGGTCCGATGAGTCTGTGGTTTTTCATCGCCGGATTCGGGGTCGCAATCATCACCTTCATCGCGGTACTGATCGACCGCAGCACGCAAGTCTACACCATCACCCCGAAACGCGTCGAGCTGGAGTGGGGGCTACTAACCAAAAGTTCCAACGAGGTTCGCATCGAAGACATCCGCACCATCAACGTGCGCCGCAGAGGACTCATCGGCCTACTCGGGATCGGCACCATCGAGTTCTCCTCCACCGGCGACAAAATCGATGTCACCTTTGCCGACATCTGGGCTGCGCAAAAAGTTAAAGCCCTCGTGCGCAAATTACAGGACGGGATGGAAGACTAATAGCGACGACTTGGAAAACCTCGTCCGCAAACCCCGTATCTTAAAAAGAATGCAGCCTCACGCGCCCGGAGGCAACGTGAGGCTGGTATTCCCCCCCAATAGGAAACGCCAACATTCTAGTGGGCGTTCAAACGATAGCAAGCGCTAATGACAACTATTCCCATCGGGAATGTTGGGCTCAGGAGCTCCCGCCACGCTGCGAAATCAGCATATAGGCACCTGCGATGATCAAAAACACCCCAAATGCCGCCCTCAACTGCGGCGCCGACAGATTTTTCATCAGTTCGGTTCCCGCCAGAGCAGCAATCACCGCCGCGACCGCCGCCGCGACCGCCACCTCCCAGCGCACCCAGCCCGACTGGGCGTAACGGGCTGAGGACACCGCCGCCGTCACCACCATCACCGCCATCGAGGTGCCAATCGCCTCCTTCATGCTCAGGCCTAGCGATTTGAAGGCGGGAACCATGATGATGCCGCCTCCGACACCCAACAAAGAACCCAAAAGCGCGGCGGCAGCTCCGATCAGAAAGGCGGGTAGGAGAATGGACATGCGCGCAGTGTAGCACGCCCCTGCACGCAGGTCACGCCGCGCGCACCGCCAGCAAACGCACCACCAACCGCTCCAGCACCAATCGCGGATCGAGGCTGCTAGTGACCAGCGCGCGGTTGGCCTGCAGGCAGTCGGAGAGGCCCGCACGCAGCGCATCGGTGGAGAAGCCGGCGGCCTCCGAGGAGGCCAGAAAAATCGGGTAGCAACTGATGCCGCCGTCTTTTTTGCGCGGCAGGTGCGCGGTGGCGGCGGCCGGTAGCCGAGCGATCGCCGTCTCGTATCCACGGTAATTAGACGCGCGCAGTCCGTGAACTTCTAACAACTCTTTTGCGATCAAAAGGCGACGCACTGTCGGCGCCACCGCAGCCAGCAGGATACCGATGGCATTGCTGCCTTGGTAGAGCTGGCGGTCGATAGTTTCCAGCGCTCCCGCCAAATCGCGGCGGGCGATGCAGTTACCCAGCTCAAACACCACGCCAGCGCGAGTCAGCGCCACGTGGGTACGCACCATGGCGATGTCCACGGTTCCTTCGCGCCCACTCAGGAACAACTGCAATTTGTCCAACTCGTTGCCCATCTGCATGGCGTCGTCTCCCGCCAGCATCACGAACAACTCCATCGCGTCGCGGTCGAACTGCAGGCCACGCTCGCGCGCCGCGCGTCGCACGTCCGCTGCCACATTCTCCTGCCAGCCGTCACGACCCATGTCCGGTCGGTCGGACACTTCGATCTGGCCGAGCTTCTTCAGCTTGAGGTAGAACCCCCGCCGCTTGTCGATCCCCGGGGCGCTGAGGAGAAAGGTGACGCCCTCCGGTAGCCCCGCCTCCAGCACTGCGGCCAAGTCATCGGCCGCTTCCAACACCGAGCCCGCCTTGCCGGTCTGACTGTCCGCGAACAGCGTCGCGCCCTTCAGCCACACCACCTTATCGCCACCGAAAAACGGCAGCGTTTGCAAGGCTCCGATGGTCAGCGCGATCGCGCGCACCGCAGCCTCGGCGTTGCCCGCTCCACCGTCGATCACCTCGGCTCCGAAGTCCTCCTGCCCCGGTGGCACCAGTTGCCCGAAGCGCTTCATCGCCGCCTCCTTCAACTTCGCCTCGTCGCTGCCGACGAAAGCGATGATGTTTTTCGCGCCCCCGCGGGCGGTCTTTTTCTTTGCTGCCACGGCGGCCAGTCTCCGCCGGGCGGAGCGCCATGGAAAGCAAAATTCCGGCGCTACCGCAGATCGATTCCGCTTGCCGCAGCACACGCCCGCGTGCATCGTCGATGCCACTTAACAACCACCAGATACCCGAACGCCATGATAGCTATCAAACCCCTGCTCCTCACTCCCCTCCTCGCCTCCCTCAGCCTCGCACTGGCAAGCTGTAAAAAAGGTGACGACTCCGCAGACGGTAGTGGCGGCGGCAAGAACCAACGGGGTCAAAAACTAGATCCGCACGTAAAACTAGCCACCGAAGCTCTCAAATTGTCCTCTGGCCTCGCAGACATCTTCGCCGCCGTAAAAGACCCCGAAACCGCAAAGACCGTGGCGGGAGAACTCGACGAGCTTTACGCCCAGTTCGAGAGCATTAACAAGCGCATGGAAACACTCGGAGCGCCGACTGGCGAGCTGAAAATGAAGATCCAAAAAATGTTCGAATCCGAACAAAAAATGATCGGCGAACGGATGGGCGGAGCGATGGCGATTTTCTTGGGCGACAAGGCGGTCGGTCAGATCGTCCTACCGGCGCTCGAATCCTTCGGCACGCGCATGGAAAACCTCAAGGCGATCGAACTCTGGGAAGGCACCGCCGGTCGCGTCGAATAGCCGCGAGCCTGTTGCTCACGAAAGCCTCAGCCCCCTGATCGTTAGCCCGCAGCGACGGTGGCTAGATCGGCGATCCGCACCATCGCGTCGAGATCCGGCAAGCCCCCGGCGGCGGCGGCCAGTTGCGGGTCGAACTCCCCGACCCGAGCGATCCGACCGCCCTTCCAAACCCAGGCACGCGGGCGGAACGGCCCCACTCTGAGCGGGTTCGACCAGCTGTGGATGGCTAACATGTTTTCGCCGAGCGCCGCCGCCATGTGCGCCGGGCCGCTATCGACACTTACCGTGAACGCGGCGCGCGCCATCAGCCACGCCAGTTCCGCAAGCGTCGTGCCACCAATCCAGTTGTGAGTGCCTTCGGGGAGAGCGTCGAGCTCCGACCCGCCACGGCCGACGATCACCACCGGACGATCCCTTACCGACTCGCAAAAACACTGCACCGCGGCGGCGTCGAGCGATTTCCCTTCCCCGCGCGAAAACGGATGGAACAACACGAAACCCTCCGGAGGCAACTGCGCGGGCGCCTGCTGTGGCAGTTTGAAAGAGAACTGCCCCGCGTCCGCCGGCACCTCGACCCCCAGCGCGCGCGGCACCGCCAGATAGCGCTCGACTGCGTGCGCTCCGGGATCGACCGCCACCCGAACCCCGTGGAAAAACCGCGCTCCTTCGCGCGAATCCGCAAGGCCGATCACCCGCGCCCCACGACTGCGCCAAGCCATCAAACCGCTGCGCAACAGTCCCTGGAAATCGAATACCAGATCCGGCAGCGGCTCGCGCAGCGCGCACGACCAACGCCAAAATTTCGCAACCCCCAGCGGCCCGCGCATCTGCGCACGAGGGAAAGACACCACCCCCGCCAGATCGCTGTTCCCTTGCAACAGCGGTGCCCACTCGCTATTGGCCACCCAGCGAATCTTCATCCTTGGGTTCGCCGATTTCAACAACGCCACCGCCGGCAGGGCGTGGACGATGTCCCCCAGCGAGCTCGGTTTGATCACCAGCGCGTGCTTTGCTTCCGCCAGTTCGCTAGAAATTTCTGCGGCCATAGCAGCCCACCTTACTTGCCGATCTCCAACCGCTCCGCCAACATATCCGGCAAACCGGCGTCGCGAATCTTCTTCTGCGCGGTCGCGCGGTCGTAGTCGATGCGGCGGTTGATCACCCGCTTGCCACCCAAATCGTAGATGCAGTAAGAGGGGCGCGGGTCGCCGTCGCGCGGTTGCCCGACGCTACCGACGTTGATGAAATACTTATTGCCGACCTCGATCTCCACCACCGGGGAGCGGTCGACCTCCACCGTCATCGATTTGATGTAAGTCACCGGAGTATGCGTGTGGCCGAAGAAACACAGCGGGGTGTATTGATAACTGAAGCTCGCCATGGCGTCGAACTTGTTGGTCACGTAGCCCCAGCCGGTCGGAGTGTCGAGAGTGGCGTGGACGATCGTGTAATCGCGCACCTGACGCACCATCTTGAGGCCGCGCAGGTATTCCTTATCCCCCTCGTCGAGATGCTTGCGTGTCCAGCGCATCGATTGTTCGGCCAGGGGGTTGAGCCCGTAGAGATCTGCCCTTGATCACCGGGCAGTCCAGCCCGCGCACCACCTCTAGGCACTCGTGCGGGTTGGCGTTGTAGCCAACGATGTCGCCGATGCAGACAAAGTGGGTACAGTCGTGATCCGCCGCGTCTTGTAACACAGCATCCAAGGCCTCGAGATTGGCATGAACATCTCCGAATATCGCGAACTTCATCAATTATTCCATCGCCCCACACGATGGTTTACCCTGCTATTTCTAAACCGGGTTTCGGTCGAGACAAAGCAAATTTCACGTCTATCGCATCCGCTCGCCTAGCCGCCCCCTATCCGCTCCGCCTCCGGGATGGCGAGCGTTTTTTCCAATTCCGCGAAAGCCTTCAAATCCTCCTCACGAAATGCGTCCCGGTCGCCGAGAAAAAGCGCCTTTAACGCTTTGTAAGCCGACGCCGCCCGCGCCGGGTCGCGAGCGAGAAGAAACGCCCATTTGCGCAAGTAAAAGACCGGAGCCTCCGGATCGCGCGACAGCTCGACGTAGGCGCTGGTCGCCGCCGGCACGTCGTCTGCCACCTCCAGGTAATACATCGCCAGCGCCGCCTGATCGCGATATCCCGCCCCCTCAGCACGCGCCGCCGCCTGCAGTTGTTCCCCCGTCTGCGCC
>QIKC01000075.1 GCA_003232855.1 Verrucomicrobiales bacterium | reverse complement strand
TCCTCGTCTGCGAAAAATGGCCCCTCTGAGGCGAAGTAGGCGATGATCTCCGCACCATTTCTCGATCTCCCCGGAATCACCGCCCGGCGAACCACCGAGGAGAACGATTCCCGTCCCTGCTTCGCCGCCCGCAGTTTTTTGTAGGCGTCGAGCTCAAGGGTAATGGTCTTAGTGGCCATGCATGAATCATGCATGAAAAAAAGAAATTTGTCAATAATTTCCCAGGAACATCAAAGCTCTCTCTTGAAAGTACCTGGAACTATTTTGGATTTGTTTCCGATTTTCCTCTATTTTCCTCAAAAAAGTAGCGAAGCCACCTGAAAGGTGATTAGTCGGCTAACAATTTTAGCCAAGTTAGGTAATGTCACCGTAATCTGGATGAAGCGAGTGTTGTCCCGTGAATTGTCGCCGTTACTTATTACTGATTTTCGCCGCATTGCTCCTGTTGGGTGCGGTGGGGGCGGCGCCGTTGGTGATCGAGATCACGCCTTCTGCGGCTGGGAGGAAGTTGACGTTGGACTCGCTGCGCTATGGGAAATCTGCGGGCGAAATTTTCTCGGTGACGCGCTTGAGCTACTTGCTCAGTGGGCTGGCCTTCCAGCGCGAGGATGGCGGCTGGGTGGAAGCCGGGGTGGAGGCGGTGTGGTTGGACGCGGGTCGGCGGCGGAGCGTGTTCCGGTTGGACGGCATCCCGGAGGGGCGCTACCAGGCATTGCGGTTCGCCGTCGGCCTGGACGCGGAGACGGACGCGGCCGACCCGGCGGGCTACCCGGCCGACCATCCGTTGAACCCAGTGCTCAATGGGCTGCATTGGGGCTGGCAGGGCGGCTATGTATCGTTGGCTATAGAGGGTCATTTCCGCGAGGCTGGCACGAAGGAGGTTCCGCGCGGCTACTCGCTGCATCTCGCCCGCGCAGCCAACCGCACCAGGGTTCATCTGCCGGTGCAGCTCGATTTGAGTTCGCCGATGCGGGTGGAGATCGAGTTCGACATTGAAGCGTTGCTCCACGCGCCGCGTTCTATCGTGTTCGCCGACGGCAGCGAATCGACGCATTCGCGGGAGGGCGACCCGGTGGCGGCGGCGCTGGTAGCGAATCTGCCGGGTGCCTTCCACGTGCGGCAAGTGGTAGCCGCCGCAGGGGAACCTGCCAAACTGGAAAAAGTGGAACCGCTCTATCTGCCCGCACGCCCACAGGCCTACCCGTTCAAGATGGCGGCGAATTTTCCGATGCCCTCGCTTCCTAGGGACAATCCTTTGTTAAAGAATCGTGTGGCGCTGGGGCGGGCGATCTTCAACGACCCATTGCTGTCCCGCGACGGCACGTTGTCGTGCGCGTCGTGCCACTTGGAAAGTCACGCCTTCAGCGACCCACGCCGGGTGAGCATCGGCATCGACGAGCGCATCGGTCAACGCAACGCCATGCCGCTGTTTAATCTGGCATGGAAGGGCAGCTTCTTCTGGGACGGGCGGGCGACCTCGCTGCGCGAGCAGGTGTTGATGCCGATCCGCGAACACTCCGAACTCGACGAGCAACCCGAGCGGGTCGCGGCGAGGCTGGCCGCCGCGCCGGGCTATCCCGAGCGTTTTGAGCGTGCCTTCGGGACGCCCGAGACCAGCGTCGAGAAAATAGCGCTAGCGCTGGAAAATTTCCTACTCACCCTCACCTCCTACCAGTCCAAGTTCGACCGCGCCATGGCCGGCCAGGCGCAGCTGAGCGCTGAGGAGAAGCGCGGATTTGAGTTGTTTATGACCGAGCGCGACCCGCGCACGCGCCAGTATGGCGCTGATTGTTTTCATTGCCACGGCGGCGCGCTTTTCTCCGATCACGGCTTCCACGACAACGGCTTGGCGCCGACTGGGGACGATCGCGGCAAGGGCGGAAAGTTCGCCACGCCCTCGTTGCGGAACGTCGCGCTCACCGCGCCCTACATGCACGATGGGCGCTTTGCCACGCTGGCGGAAGTGGTCGCGCACTACAGCTCCGGGCTGCACCGCTCGGAGACCCTGGATCCGAATCTGGCCAAGCACCGCGGCGCCGGGCTCGACCTATCCGATGATGATCAGCGGGCGCTCGTCGCGTTCCTTGAAGCGCTAACAGATCCTCAATTTATTCGCTCGAATAAGGGGTAGCCCCAAAAACAACGACCATGAAAAAACCTTCCTCCACTCTATTCGTGCTGGCCGCCCTCTGCGGCGCGGCTACCGCCGAACCGCTGCTCACCTCGTGGCACACCGAGGCCACCGGCCGCTACGCTCGCATCTACGAGACGTTGGAAGCCGAGGTAGCCGGTTCGGGTGCAGCGTCCATCACTTGGGAGCGCGGGCGCGGGATCCAGACACAGCCGACCTATGTCGGCGTCCACGAGATCAGTGTCACGGACACGGACGTTTACATCCGTAGCAGCGGCCTCGGCGGGCACATCATGGGACCGTGGTTTTTGAACGCCGCGAAGACAGCGCCGTTTCCAGATTTTCCGGCCAATCAGGCGTTGATCTATCGTTTGCCGCGCGATCCGGGTGCGGTGCCTACGTCCAAGACACTCTCTGGCTTAGGGCGTATCGGCTTGTTCGTCGATGGGGTGTCGATGTTCGATAGCCGCGACGCCTTTTCCTACGATACATCGACCGCGCGGAACGATTCGCCGAACACCCCCGCCGGGGTCGTCGGTGACGGCGTTTGGAACCGCGATGCCTACGTTAACGAGGGCGTCACCTTCGATGCTGGCAACGCCCACGCGGCACGTTTCAACTACCATTACCACGCCAACCCCCCGGCGCTGCGGCACGCGCTCGGCGACAGCGTCGATTACGATTCAGCGACCAACACTTACACCGAGAACTTCAACGGCGGCCACTCGCCTATTCTCGGCTGGGTGTGTGACGGCTACCCGGTCTACGGCCCGTATGGCTTTAGCAACGCGACGGATCCAGACAGTCCGGTGGTGCGGATGGCGAGCGGGTTCCGCATGCGCACGATCACCCAGCGCCGCACGCTGCCGCCTCACGCCGCGCGCGACCAGGGTTTCACCCAAGGGCTCGGGGGCGCCGATTTCGCACTGCCGACAGACAGCTATGGCCCGGACATTACCGCCGGTGCGGGCAGTGAATACGAACTCGGCCACTATTTGGAAGACTACGAATACCTCGGCGATTTCGGCCTTCTGCGCGGGGTCGACTTTGACCTCGACGAGCACAACGGGCGCTTCTGCGTCACTCCCGAGTTCCCCGGCGGCACCTACGCTTACTTCGTCTCCATCGAGGCAGACGGCAAGCCGAGGTTCCCCTACAACATCGGCCGCACCTACTACGGCACCCCCACCGGCAACACCGTGACCACCATTCCCGCCGGGGCGAGGGTTCTGTTCGAAGGCGGCCCGGAGAAGTCGCTGCCCGCCGGCGACCTCACCATCGATACGGACGGTGACGAAGTGACGCTGAGCTGGAGCGCCGTGCAGGGCGGCATCTATCTGGTGCGCTCTTCCGACGACCTCTCGAACTGGGGGGCGCCGCTACCGGATACCGACATGGACGGCGACCGCCTGAATTCCACCGATCCGTTAGGCGAAAACGACAGGCGTTTCTACCGCGCCGATCTGGTGGACATCGCCCCTTTCGACGATGCCGGGTTCGTCGTCGATACCAAAGTCGGCCCCGGCGGCAACAACGTGCTGCTGCTCATCGTCGACGACTGGGGGATCGACTCTAGCCCCATCGACAACCCGAACGCCCCGAGTAATCCTATCATGCCCACATTGGAATCGTTAGCTGCGGGCGGCCTGCGCTTCACTAACGCTTACGCGCAGCCATTTTGCTCCCCTACCCGCGCCACCCTGCTCACCGGGCGCTACGCCTTCCGCCACGGCATCGGCACCCCAGCCGGGGCGCAATTACCGTCCGCCGAATTCACCCTTCCCGACGCCTTCGCTGCTGCGGGCTCGCCATACGCGCTGGCCTCCTTTGGCAAATGGCACCTCGGCGGAGGCATCAACGGTCCCGCTGATCTTGGCGGTTGGCCCCGCTTCTCCGGCACCTTGGGCAACGTGAGTGACTACTGGGATTGGGACAAAACGACCGACGGCGTCACCACCGCGGTCACTGGCAGTTACGCCACCAGCGTGCAAGTCGATGACGCCGTCGCGTTTATCACCGACGAGGGCGACACTCCGTGGTTCTGCTGGTTGGCCTTCAACGCCCCCCACTCTCCATTCCACGATCCGGATCCGGCGCTGTTGCCCTCGGGTCCGACCGGGATCAACAACCGCGCCCTCTACGAAAAGGCGCTGGAGGCTATGGACACCGAGATCGCGCGCCTCCTGCTCTCCGTCGACCTATCGCGCACTAACGTTATCCTCATCGGCGACAACGGCACCCCCAGACAGACAGTGCAGGCGCCCTTCGGCGGTGGCAATGCCAAGGGCGTGATCTATGAGGGCGGCGTGCGCGTGCCGCTGGTCGCCATCGGCCCGGACGTCCATGCCAGAGGCACCAACGACGACCTCGTCCACTGTGCCGACATCTATTCGACCGTGCTGGCGCTGGCCGGCATCGACGCCCGAGACATCGTGCCCGCCGGCACTGAGCTCGACTCGCGCAACCTCTTTCCAGCGCTCAGCGGCGGCGGTTCGATCAGCGGCCCGGTCGTCGTCGAAGCCTTCGGCAACACCATCGCCGCCCCCGGTCGCGCCATCCGCGACGGCGATTACAAACTGGTGATCCTAGATGACCCAAACAGTGAATCCGACACGCCAGTGTTCGAATTCTACAACGTCGCCATCGACATCAACGAGCAGGATAATTTGTTGGTCGACGCCTTGTCCGCCGCACAGGAAGACGCCTATCAGACATTGTTAGATTACAACCACGCCCTCGGCGGAAATTTCGGCAACGCCGGCGCCGGAGGCGGTGACACGGGAATCATCAGTATCGCTCCGGATAGCGGCGCGGCAGGCAGTGCGGTCACCATGACCGTCGTTCTCAACCCGGACGTTGGCACGCGGGTGCCACCGTTACTTAATATGGCGGGCAATCCGATCTCCCCGGACGTGACACTTGACGGCGTCGGGGCGACCTTCGTCACGCGTCCCGACCCCAACACCATCGAGGCCGATTTCATCCTGCCCGCGACGCCCGGCACCTACACCATCCAGATCGTCTTCCCCGGCCCGAACACGCCGACCTTCACCTCCGTCAACGCCTTCGAGGTGACACCGTAGCGCGTCGAAAGTACCCGTCGAAAGTACCTGGCACTGTAAGCTGTAAACAACGGTGTAGAAAATTCTGATCACGTTGTGGCGTAGATTTTGGTCAGGCGGGCGATGGCATCGCTCCAGGGCGCCTCGGAGTAGAGAAAA
>QIKC01000047.1 GCA_003232855.1 Verrucomicrobiales bacterium | reverse complement strand
CAGCCATCGGCTTCGCCCTACTCAAGCAATTCGGCAGCGGCGTCGCCCTATTCAGCGCCGCCCTGATGATCATCGCCTGCCTAGTGATCCTACCCGAAGTCCGCTTCGGCAAAGCCCGCCGCAAAGGCACCCCCATCACCCCGCGCGATCCATCCGAGTAAGGCGACGCTTCGCGGCAGGACAGTCGAACTGCATTCGAACCCGCCACCCGCAGAGCCGACTGTCGAATTGTCCTAAGCAAGTGCCTGTCCTAAGCAAGTGCCAGGTACTTATTTCTAAAAATACGGAAAAATGAAGCAGCTCCGCGACTCCATTTAAAAAGCACTGAAAGTGTCGAACACTTACCCGCTCCACCCAGTGGGACGGAGAGCCTCTCCGTCCGAAAATTCCCTCAGTTTCGCTCCGCCCCCAGGAGCCGGGTAGACAACCCGGCCTACGCCTGCCTTGCCAGAAGTATCAAACCTTTTGGTCGATATTTTCCATAACCAGGAGTGACATCATGATTTCCTTTGCTTCTCATGCGTAAGCCCTGCACCAAGAGCGGCGGGGCGAAATTGCAAGTTGCAAGTTGCGAATTTTGGTTCGAGATGTGGCCAACTCGCGCCTGCGACATAACCCGTGAAATCCCGATTCTCCCTTTCGCAGATCAACTGGACCACGAGCCTCTTCCTGCTGTTGACGCTGCTGGGTGCGCTGGTGGGCACGCCGATCTACCTCTACCATTACGGTCTGGACTGGTTCCAGGTCGCCATGTTCCTGTTCTATGTGCCGGCGACGGCGATGAGCATCACCTTGGGCTACCACCGCTTGTTTGCTCACCGCGCGTTCAAGGCGCTGCTGCCGGTGCGTTTTGTGACGCTCGTTTTCGGCGCTTGCGCGTTCGAGCACTCGGTTCTCAACTGGGCCTCGGATCACCGCAAGCATCACAAATTTGTCGATGATGTCGATGATGACCCTTACAGCATCAAAAGGGGATTTTTCTGGGCGCACATCGGCTGGCTGATCGTCAGCCTGACGCCGGCGCCGCTGGAGAATGTCGCCGATTTGAAGAAGGACAAGCTGGTGATGTGGCAGCATCGGAACTGCCAACTTATCGCAGTGCTAGTGGGTCTTGTGTTGCCGGCGCTGTTGGGCTTTTTGTGGAACGGCCCGGTGGGCGCGCTCGGCGGTTTCTTGATCGCGGGATTATGCCGGGTGGTGACGGTGCATCATTCGACGTTTTTTATCAACTCGCTGTGCCACACGATCGGGCGTCGGCCGTATTCAAAATCGTCCACTGCACGCGATAGCGCGCTGATGGCGTTTTTGACTTTTGGCGAGGGCTACCACAACTACCACCACTCGTTCCAGCACGACTACCGCAATGGCGTGAAACGGCGCAGCTACGACCCCACGAAGTGGGCGATTTGGGGGCTTTCGAAGCTGGGGATGGCCAGCGACTTACGCCGGGTGCCGGCGGAGAAAATTCTGCTGGCGGAGATGGCGGAGACTCGCCGCCAAGTGGAGGCGCCGCCTGCGGCGCTGTTGGCAGCGCAGGAGAACCCGGTGGACTGCCCGAAGTGGCAGGCGGCTCTCGACGCCTATCAGACTCTGCTAGAACGTTTCACGGAGAGTTACCAAGAGCTGGAGGTGGCGTTGGCGGACAGTGTCCGCATTTCCCGCAAGCGCCTGAAGCAGTGGCGCTCGGAGAGCCGACGACTGCTGAACCAACTGGCGTTGATCGGCAGGATGAAATCCGCTGCCGGGGGGCGCTGATTTGAGGGTTAACGTTGCCCTAACAGTGCGCTATCGGGGGAAAAGAGGCGGCTGATCTCGTCGAGCATTTCGCTGCTGATGCGTTGGCTGATGGTGACGGTTCCGCCGGCGCCGGTCTCCACTCCGATGTTGCTGAAGCGCTTCAATGTCTCGGCGTCGATCCCCTGTCCCATCTGCACGAGTTGTTCGAGCAGTGCGGCGCGCTGATCGGCGATAGCCTGGCGTAATTCTTTGGCGATGGGTGCGGCATCTTTGGCCTGATTGCAATGCGCGACGAGTTCGAATGCGTAGTCGCCGGAGCCGGAGGCGCCGAGCGTGAAGGTTGCTTTGTCGAGGCTCTGCAGTAGCCAGCGCTGCTTGTCATCGAGTTCGATGGGGAACTGGTCAGCCATCTGCCAGAGCGATCCGATGTCGACGGCGCCGCTCGCCCAGGTGTCGTTGTTCCCCGTTTCGAGCAGCGGCTGGAAGGCGGCGGGGAGCTCGGGTGCGGTGCGCCGTTTGAGAATCTGTTTCAAGGTGTCTAGGGGGCCGACGAGGAGGGTGGTTTTCGACGGTTGAGCGATGGCGAAGTCGATGCCGAGATCGGCCATGTCTCGGTGGTAGTAAATTTTGGTGCCACCGGCGCGGGTCGAATCGGGCTCGTCGACGCCGGGGAAAAATTTCATGATGTCCAAATCGTTGTTCAGGGTGGCGATCACCACCCAACGTTTTTCGCCGATGTTGCCGGCGACGGTCAGGTCTTGGATCGAATCGGGGCTGATCGGCAGGTGCCCGCTATGGAGATCCGTCGGTATCGTTGTTCCGGTGGGGTCGAAACTGCGCGCGATGCTCATCGCCTTGGGGATATTGATAGTGAAGAAAAAGTCGGAGTTGTCTGGTAGGTAGCGTAACTTGGGGCCGAGATCCGGTTCGAAAACCCCGAGGTATTGCGCCCCGAGGTAGCCACCTCCACCGAGGATGCCGAGCGCGATCACGGCGGCGGCGGTTCGGACGAAGAGGTGTTTCACCTTGCTGCCGAGCCGTTGATGTTCGGGTTTTGGCCGCTTCGCATTGAAGTTCAAGGCGACGCTGGGCGGGTTTTGCTGCGCTGGGGTGGTCGCTGCGGTTTCCTGCGCGCACTCTTCGATCGGCACCGGTCGCGGGCGGGCGAGTTCACCGTCCCAAGGGTTACCACCAGTGATCGGCGGGGCGGCAGCTGCTGCGTCCACACGCTGCGGTTCGCTGGAGGATCGAGGGGTGCTGGGGATTCCCAGCAGTTGCGGGACTTGGATCGCGGGCGACCACTCTTTCATCCCGCGGTTCCAAACCAGTGTGCTCGCCGTCACCACACCCGTTTGGATGAAGCGCGCAAGCTGCTCAAGCGTGAAAGGGCCGCACTTTTCGCGACCTTGGGTATAGAACCATCCGTCCATGGATGGTGAAAATACCATGATTAACCATAATTACAATAATTAAAGCGAGCGATCCCCTTCTTGTGCGAGGCAGCACTAGGAAACAGCCTCCTAAACGTTTGTCTTGAGCGCGCCCCAGCCTTCGCGGGGTTCGCGCCATGCGAGTTCGTTGATCTTCGGGTCGTTGGTGATTTCGCCCTTCTCGTTGAGTTCGAGTTTCTTGCCGGCGCGGGCGCAAAGATTGCCGAGCTGGATATTGGCAGTCATCGGTCCGGAGTAACCGAAGTTCGATTGGCTGAACTCGCGCGGTTTTTCGCCGCGGCAGGCCATGAAGAATTCCTCGTGGTGACCGGGGGAGCGTTCGAGCAAGGTCTCCGGCTTGCCGAAGGCTTTTTGGGAGGCCTCGGGGATGAGGCGTGGGCTGTTCCAGTAGGTGCCTTGAACCAACATTTTACCCTTGGTGCCGATGATGAGGTTGCCGGTGACGGGGAGCTTACGGCCTTCGTCGAGCATCTCTTTTGGAGTTTCGGGCATGTTGGCGCTACCATCGGCTTTTTTGCCTTCGTACCACATGGAGGTGAAGCCGGGGCGGTCGGCGGTGGCGCGGTAGGTGGCTTTGATGGTCATGCCGGCGGGGAATTGGTCGCCGACCGGGGCGGTCATGAATACTGGCTCGGCGGAGGCGGCGTAGCCGGGGTTCATGATCGCGTAGATGCCGTCGGTGGTGTGGCAGGCCATGTCGCCGAGCGCGCCAGCGCCGAAATCGACGACGCCGCGCCAAGCGAAGGGGGTGTAGGCTTTCGCTTTGTAAGGACGCATGGGTGCGGGGCCGATCCAAGATTCCCAATCGAGGTTGGCCGGCACCGGGTCGGAACCTTCGGGGCGGCTACCGCCCTGTGGCCAAATCGGGCGGTTGGTCCAGGTTTGGAATTCAATGATGTCACCGATGGCGCCCGCTTTGATGAACTCGTAGGCGAGGCGCCAACCGTTACTAGCATGTCCTTGGTTGCCCATCTGGGTGACGACGGTGTCGTTCTTTTTGTAGGCGGCGGTGAGCATCTGCGCCTCGCGCACAGACCACGCCAGCGGTTTTTCGGTGTAGCAATGGATGCCCATGGAGACCGCGCTCATCGATGGCGCGTAGTGGGTGTGGTCGGGGGTGGAGACGAAGAGCACGTCGAGGTCGTCGGCATGGTGCTCGAATAACTGACGCCAATCGGTGTAGCCCTTGGCCTCTTTCCAGCCCTCTTTGCCATGGACGCCATTCCACATGCCTTTGTCACAATCTGCGAAGGCGATGCAGTGCAGGCCGCTCTTGTGCGCGGCTTCGGTGTGGTTGCCGGCGCGACCGCCGACGGCGACGAAGCCGACTTGCAGTTTTTCGTTCTGGCCGCGCGCGCGGATGATGCTGGGGAAGGCCAACGCGGAGGCGGCGAGGCTGGAATTGCGAAGAAATTTGCGGCGGGTGAAGGTGTTCGTCATGGGTGTTTTTGTTTAAGTGTTAGAATCGTTGTGGAGGAGACGGGGATAACGTTTCGAGTGCGCTGGCTCACCTACTGGCAGCGAGCTTTCGCATTCAGATTTTGACTCAAGTCGGAGCAGGCGGTTCGCCCGACTCTCTTGTTATGCATTTTTTCCAACAATGTTGTAAAAAATAGGTGTAACCTTATCGTACATATTCATTAATTTTTCAGGTATTGGATCACCATGTTTAGCAGGGCCTAGAATTTCAAACAGCTCATCAATATGATTATCTAAATCTGCTTGACTTTCCCATTTCTCATATAACACAAATTCTGTAGGTTCCGCTATATTTTGGTTAAAAGTATAAGCAAGGCATCCTTTTTTCTTAGTTTTCTCGGCAAGTAGATTTAGTAAATCGAGATACTCATTAAGCATTTCTTTTTTTACCTTTGCGTGGATCATTACTGTGAGCATTTTTATGTTTCCTTTCATCTACAGTGTTGAACTATTTTTTGCATAACAATAAAAACGGGGGGACTAATTGAGGGCGGTGAATAGGTTTTTGAAGAGGGTGGTGGTGTTGTCGAGGAGGGCGATAAGGAAGCTTTTGGCGCTGATTTCGCGGCTGACGATGATGAGGAAGGCGCTGAGTATGAGCAGGTTGGCTAAGTAGATGAGAGTCAGGGAGAAGAAGGTGCCGTTCTGCCGCAGGTCGGGCTGGTTTTTGAGGATCATCGACGCGGTAAAGGTGAGGTGGAAG
>QIKC01000163.1 GCA_003232855.1 Verrucomicrobiales bacterium | reverse complement strand
CCGATGGAAGTGGTCGGCGATTAGGTGCGGGCGCCGGTGCGTTCTAACAATGCATGGAACTCGGCGGCTGGCCACTGGCCATCGACGGTCGCGGCGCCGTGGGACGCGTAGTTCAGGGCCGATCCGCAGCCCGCCGCCAGCAGCCGCGAGGCCATGCCCAGCGGCCCCATGCCCATCACTGAGAGCGGCTGCTCGGGGAACCGCTCGAGCAAGTCGATGAGGCGAGCGACGTCGCCCGCGCTCTCGGTGCGCGTTGCGAGTTTGACGATGTCGGCGCCAGAAGCGATTCCTTCGGCGACGATTTGATCGAGCCGTGCGGCATCCGGCGTCGCGGTGAAGTCGTGAAAGGAGAGCACGATGCAAAGCCCCGCCGCGCGCGCTTCGTCGAGGGTGCCGGACATCGCTCCGGCGTGGGCGATCTCGATGTCGAGCCCTACGGCATGGGGAATTAGCGGCGCTAGCACAGCGCTGCGCGCGCCCGGATCGGTGAACCCGGCTGCGCCCCCCTCTGCCGGATGCCGCGCCGTTAGCAGAATTGGGCTGAGGGATTTTGCGACCAGTTCGGGCGGTACCGATGCGAGCAGGTCGAGCCGTGCTTCGACGAGATCCCAAGGCGCCTCAGCCAGCGGCGTGCGGGTGATGGATTCCAGATCCCCCAACGCGGTGGCGGGGACGACGATGTTTGCCTGTTGGCGGTCGATTGACATTTTGGCTAGCTGCGCCATTGGTTCGGCGGTGGTTGAGTGAGTCGAACCCTACGCGTCGAGGCGAGTTCTCCCACCACAAATCCATGCTCGGACGCAAACAGGAAATCAACCTCCAGATCAACCAGATTTTGGATAGTTGTCTGATTGCGTTGGCGTTTTGGCTTTGTCACTCGCTGCGCTTCTATAATCCGGAGCTCTTCGGCGCCACCGGGGAGGGCAACATTCCGCCGTTCGGTGACTTTTTCTGGCTGATGGCCATCATCGTGCCCTTCACCCCGGTGATCCTCGAAATGCATGGGTATTACTCCCACGTTTTGCAGAAAACCGTGTGGCGCTCGATCCGGCAGTTGGTGCGGGCACTACTGGTGGTGGCGGTGGTGATCGGCGGCTGCGTGGTGTTTTTCAAATGGGGAGCCCAAAGCCGGGTGGTGCTGGCCTTGTTGGTGCCGGTCGGCGGCGGGTTCTTGCTCGCCAAGGAGGCACTCGTGCGCCGCTATATCCGACGTAAAGTGGTCGCCGAGCGATGGCACGAAGAGGTGATTTTCGTCGGTGGGGTGGGGGAGATGGCGCGGCTCGCCGATCAGTTCGACCGCGCCGGCGAATCATCGATCCGCGCCGTGGACATGATCGACCTAGCCAAGCGCCCGGTGGGTGACCTGATCGCCGCGTTACACCAGCATTCGGTGGAGCGGGTGATCTTCGCGGCGGGGCACATTCATTTTGAAAAGGTGCAGGAGGCGATCAGCGCCTGCGAGGCCGAGGGGGTCGAGGCGTGGCTCTCCACCGACTTTTTTGAGACTTCGATCGCCCGTCCCAACATGGACGTGCTCGGCGGGCGCATTATGATGGTGTTCCGCAGTGCCCCGGACGCCTCGTGGGCGATGGTGCTGAAGAGCATGCTCGATCGGGTGGGGGCGTTGGTGATTATCCTGCTCACCTTGCCCCTGTGGATCTTCGCCTGGGCCGGTATTCGCCTCAATTCCCCCGGGCCGGTGCTGTTCAAACAGAAGCGCGGCGGCAAAAACGGCGCGCCATTTGTCATGTACAAATTCCGCACCATGGGGCTCGACGCCGAGGAGCTGAAGGGGGCGTTGCAAGCAGAGAACCAGATGAGCGGCCCGGTGTTCAAAGTGGACAACGACCCGAGAGTGTTCAAGTTCGGCGACTTTTTACGCCGTCGCAGTATCGACGAACTGCCGCAGTTGCTCAATGTTGTCCTAGGCCAGATGAGTCTGGTCGGGCCGCGCCCTCTGCCGACCGACGAGGTGGCGCGGATCGAACGCACCTCGCAGCGGCGGCGCCTCAGTATGAGACCGGGGCTGACCTGCATATGGCAGATCTCCGGGCGCAACAGTATTACCAGTTTCGACGAATGGGTCGAACTCGACCTGAAGTACATCGACAACTGGTCGATTTGGCTCGATATAAAGATCCTCCTCCTCACGCTGCCGGCGGTTCTCCTACGGCGCGGAGCGAAGTGATCGATCCGCATTATTCTCTATCCGAACACCGCACCCGATTTACCAAAGACTTATGGACGTATTTTCCAACCAAAGAAAAGCCAAGAAGACCTGTGTGGTCACTGGCGGCGCCGGATTTCTCGGCTCGCACCTCACCGACCGCCTGCTCGCCGCCGGGCACCGCGTGATCGCTATCGATAACCTGTTGACTGGCAACGTGCGCAACATCGAGCACCTAGCCGGCAACGCCGATTACCGCTTCATCGAGCACGACGTCACGAATTTCATCTACCTGCCAGGAGAGGTGGATTTCGTGTTCCACTTCGCCTCGCCAGCCAGCCCTTTCGACTACCTAGAATTCCCGATCCCGACCCTCAAAGTCGGCGCGTTGGGCACTCACAACACCCTCGGATTGGCCAAAGCCAAGGGCGCCAGCTTCCTCATCGCTTCCACATCGGAGGTCTACGGCGACCCACTCATTCACCCGCAGAAGGAGGATTACTGGGGCAATGTGAACCCCATCGGCCCGCGCGGAGTCTATGATGAGGCCAAGCGCTTCGCCGAAGCCATGACCATGGCCTACCACCGGTTTCACCGACTCGACACCAAGATTGTCCGCATTTTCAATACCTACGGACCGCGGATGCGGCTCGAGGATGGCCGCGTGGTGCCCGCCTTTATCGGCCAAGCCTTGAACGAGGAACCGTTGACCGTGTTCGGCGATGGCTCGCAAACGCGCAGTTTCTGCTACGTCTCCGATCTCATTGAGGGCATTTTCCGCCTCTCCACGGCGGATACCCACGAGCCGGTGAACATTGGCAACCCGAGCGAGATGACGATCAAGCAGTTCGGCGAGGCGATCATCGAGAAGACCGGTGCCAGCTCGCAGATGGTATTCAAGGAGCTTCCCGAAGACGACCCGAGGGTGCGGCAACCCGATATCACTCGCGCCCGCGCCGTGCTGGGCTGGGAGCCCATCGTGGGTTTTGACGAGGGGATCGCCAAGACCATCAGCTATTTTAAGACTTTTCTAGGGATGGAAGAACAGGCTTGATTCTGAATTCGAGTCTTGCGTATTCTTGAGCATCCGGGTATCAACAGCCTGTGCGGCCGCACTTCTGCCGAATCTGTCCAATTTTGGGCTGTGTTCGCCACAGGATAGCCTGTATTTGTAGACCCGCCCCGACCTTCCTCCGCTATTTAATCCCCATTTACTAGATCGACAACACATGAGCCGAACAGTAACTACCCTCGCCCTCGCCGCTTCGTTCTTTTCTATCGTCGCCGCCTCCGCGCAGGAAAAAATTAAGGCCGACATCAAGAAGCTGACGGTGGACGCCACCAAGACTCCGCAAGTTGAACCTGGTTCAGGGGTGAAACTGATACGTGACAAGCCGCGGGACTGGCTACAG
Source organism: Verrucomicrobiales bacterium (assembly GCA_003232855.1). Lineage (GTDB taxonomy): Bacteria > Verrucomicrobiota > Verrucomicrobiia > Verrucomicrobiales > DEV007 > SZUA-55. The sequence continues at coordinate 1,845 of QIKC01000163.1, read as the reverse complement.
ATCGACGTCGAATTCCAGGTCGATTCGCGATCCAGAGAGGACTTTATCAATTCGATGGAGATCCGATTTTTCGTGTTGCCCAAGTCAGCGAAACCGGATTTCAAAAAGTTGTTCACCTGCACGATCAGCCACGTCGATATCCTCAAGAGCACCGATCTCCACTCGGCGGTTTATTTTTCCCCGAACGCGCTCCAGCGGATGTATGGGAGTTCCGGTTCGGCGAACCCGCGCGACCTGTGGGTCGCTGTCGAGATCCATGCCGGCGGAAAGATGGTGGGTTGGGACGCCACGGATGGAAAATCGGCCAAGGCCAAGTGGTGGCGCCGCACAGACGTGCCGACAGATAGCAGCACCTTGAGACCGAAGCACAAGACCCCTTACGCTCTCTTTTGGTACGATAGTTACGCGGAGGTGCGGGAATAGTTTCGGCCGAGACCATCGCCGATTGGCCGTATCCCCATAACAAATTTTCAGTCACCAGCCCTACCCCACCCAGATGGCCGATAAAAATTCGATCGTAACTCTCAACGTTGGATCCCAGCGGATCGGCCTGTCCCGATTTACCGCAGGGAAAGGTGGCGGCCTCATTCTCCAAGAATACGCGTTTTCCGAACTGCTGGGCGACCCGGCCGCCGACGCCACCCGCATCCCTCAGATCGCCCTCGCAGTAGTCGAGCTGGTGGAGAAGCTCGGCGTCGCCAAGGCGCGCGCCCGCTACGCCATCTCCGGTCATTCGGTGTTCACTCGGTTCGTTAAACTACCGGCGCTGGACGAGGAAAAAGTCGATGATATCGTGCGCTTCGAGGCGCAACAGAACGTTCCCTTTCCGATCGACGAGGTGGCGTGGGACTACCAGCTCGTTTCGGCGGGCGACGCGGACGCCGAGGTGGAGGTCGCGTTGGTCGCGATCAAGAGCGATTCCTTAGACGAGATCAACGAGGCGGTCGAGGGCGGGCCACTGGTTCCGCGTGCGGTCGATGTCGCCCCGATGGCTCTCTACAATGCCTTCCGCTATAACTATGCGGAGGCGGAGGGTTGTTCGCTGTTGATCGACGTCGGCGCCCGTACCACGAACTTGCTCTACATCGAGGGCAACCGGGTGTTCACCCGCAGTATCCCGGTCGGCGGCGCCGCCGCGACCACCGCGATCGCTAAGGAGTTCGAAATGTCGTTCTCCGACGCCGAGCAGCGGAAAAAACAGGATGGCTTCGTTTCGTTAGGAGGCACTTATGCCGACCACGAAGATCCGGGTATCGCTGCCATGTCGAAGATCATTCGCAACACGATGACCCGCCTCCACTCCGAAGTGGTGCGAACCACCAGCGCCTTCCGCCAGCAGGGCGGTTCGGCGCCGAGCCTCGTCTACCTCTGTGGGGGCAGCGCCTCGCTTCCCTACTTGAGGGAGTTTCTCACCGAGAAGCTCAATCTCGAAGTCGAATATTTCAACGCTTTGAAAAACGTCGCGATCGGACCGAAGATCGACCCTGACGCGATTTCCGCAGACGCCCATAACCTCGGCGAGCTCGTCGGGTTAGCGTTGCGCCAGACCAGCGCCTGCCCGATGGAGATCGATTTGATCCCGGCCAGCGTCGCGCGTCGGCGCGATGTCGAGCGGCGGAAGCCCTACCTGCTCGCCGCCGCCGCCTGCTTCCTGTCCCTGCTGCTGGCGGTTGGGGTGTATTTGCATCGGAAGATCGACCTCACCGAGACCAAGCTGGCGGCTCTTTCGAGCCACGAGCGCGTGCTGTCCGGTTTCGACTCGAAAATATCGGTGGAGACTCGTAAGGAGGACGCGATCCGCGAGCGCAGTAACCCCATCGAAACCGCAGTGCTCGGACGCACCCG